>JAXJSH010000001.1:0-7471 GCA_036310185.1 Lachnospiraceae bacterium
GAGTTCGGTATGCCGGCCACACTGGTTAATATGGGCGCATATGGTCTGTTTATCCTGCTGTATTACAATCTGGTGCAGGGTATGACCATGGTTGATGGTGAACTGGTCTTTACCGCAGCCAAATTTACCGGTGCCACCATGGGTGCCATTATGTGTATGTACGCTTTTGTGGCACAGGGTGCGCATCCGCGCAACGTATTCCCGATCATTATCGGTTATACGATTGCATCCCTGTTCCCGTTTATGATGTATGTGACCGGAATTGCTCCGGCGCAGAACTGGACCCTTACCACACAGGCAATTCTGGTAGGCCTCTGCTTCGCCAGCGGTCTGGCTCCGGTAGCCGGAAAATTCGGCTTCTGGCCGGGTGTGCTTGCAGGTGCGATGCACGCGGTCATGGTAATGAGCGTGCCGCTGTGGCATGGTGGATTCTGTTTGTATAACGGCGGTTTCACCGATGGTGTGGTAGCCATTATCCTGGTACCGGTTCTGGAATGTTTCATGAAACCGAAGGAAGCATTAAAAAATTAGGAATCATAAGAATGTCAAAATCTTTATACATAGCTGAAAAGCCAAGCGTCGCGCAGGAATTTGCAAAGGCGCTGAAAATCCGCAGCCAGCGCCATGACGGCTATCTGGAATCCGAAGAAGCCGTCGTGACCTGGTGTGTGGGTCATCTGGTAACCATGAGTTACCCGGAAAAATATGATGAACGTTTGAAAAGGTGGAGTCTCGATACCCTGCCTTTTTTACCGCAAAATTTTAAATACGAAATCATTCCGGCTGTGAAAAAGCAGTTTCAGATCGTCAGCGGTCTTTTAAAAAGAGAAGACATCACCCGGATATATGTCTGTACCGACTCGGGACGTGAGGGAGAATATATCTATCGTCTTGTGGAGATGATGAGTGGTGTCAAAGGAAAAGAACGCCGTCGTGTCTGGATCGATTCCCAGACAGAGGAAGAGATACTTCGAGGCATACGTGAGGCAAAGGATTTATCCGAATACGATAATCTCTCTGCCTCTGCTTATTTGCGTGCAAAAGAAGACTATCTTATGGGAATCAATTTTTCCCGCGTACTGACCTTGAAATACGGCAACAGTATTGCCAATTACCTTGGAACCAAATATGCGGTCATTTCCGTTGGCCGTGTGATGACCTGTGTACTCGGTATGGTGGTGCGAAGGGAGCGGGAGATCCGCCAGTTTGTAAAAACACCTTTTTACCGTGTTCTGTCCTCCATGGATCTGGGCGGAAGTGCCATTGAAGGCGAATGGCGTGCTGTGGCCGGCAGCAAATACGAGGCGTCACCGGTTTTATATAAAGAAAACGGGTTTAAAAAGAGAGAAGACGCAGAAAATCTGATTCAGATGTTATCCGCCCACCCCCCTCTTCAGGCTGTGGTTGAAAAAATTGAGCGGAAAAAGGAAAATAAAAATGCGCCTCTGCTGTTCAACCTGGCAGAGCTGCAGAATGAATGCGCCAGACTGTTTAAAATCAGTCCGGACGAGACCCTGCGGGTTGTTCAGGAACTCTATGAGAAAAAGCTGGTGACTTATCCCAGAACGGACGCCCGCGTGCTTTCAACCGCTGTGGCAAAAGAAATTTACAAAAATATCCGCGGGCTTGCAAATTATCCGCATGTGAGCGGTTTTGCACAGGAAATTCTGGAAAAGGGCAGTTATAAAGGGATCGCCAGGTCCAGATACGTCAACGACAAGCAGATTACCGATCACTACGCCATCATACCAACTGGTCAGGGATTAAATGCACTTCACTCCGTATCCGCTAATTCACAGAAGGTATACGAAGTAATTGCCCGCCGGTTTTTAAGCATCTTTTATCCGCCTGCAGTGTATCAGAAAGTAAGTCTGACCACAAAAGCGGAAGGGGAAAGCTTTTTCTCCAGCTTCAAAGTGCTGGTGGATGAGGGATATCTGAAAGTGGTACAGAATTCTTTTGCAAAAAAGAAAAACGCAGATAATGCAAATGGAAAAGGAAACAGCAATGCACCGGAGGGTCAGCCGGATGAAAGCAATGAAAATTCATCCGATAACGCAAAGGACAGCTCCTGTGACACCCATGTGCTGGAAGCCCTTCAGAAATTGAAGAAAAATGATATTTTGCCAGTAAAAGAGTACACCATAAAAGAAGGTGAGACATCACCGCCGAAACGCTACACATCCGGTACCATGATTCTTGCCATGGAAAATGCCGGTCAGCTGATCGAGGATGAAGAACTGCGTGCCCAGATTAAGGGAAGCGGTATCGGAACCAGTGCGACCAGAGCAGAAATTCTGAAAAAGCTGGTGACCATCAAATATCTGGCTCTGAATAAGAAAACACAGGTTATCACACCGACGCTCCAGGGGGAGATGGTGTTTGATGTAGTGAATTCTTCAATCCGATCTCTTTTGAATCCGGAACTGACCGCCAGCTGGGAAAAGGGCCTGACCTATGTGGCGGAGGGAACGGTAACACCCAGGGAGTATATGGATAAGCTGGAACACTTTATCCGTGTGCGTACGGACGGGGTGAAACAGCTGAATAATCAGTATGCATTGCGCCGGATGTACGAGGAAGACGCAAAATATTACAAAAAATAAAATCAGGTATTCCGTCAGAAAATATGGAAAGGGAATCTGATAAAAGAAAAGATTGCATTCCCGCAGATGCGTGCGTATAATATTTTTTGTAAAAATTATATTACGGAGGTACATAGCAGTGGAACAATTAACAATTAAAGAATTGTTAGATCTGAATCAAACCATCGCAGCAGAACTTTTTGAGGGTAAGACATATCCATGGGAAGTGCTTCCTGAGATCGGAAAATTTATTGTAGAACTTGGAAATACCTTAAGTGAAGAAGAATATGATAAAGTCGGAGAAAACGTATGGATTGCAAAGAGTGCAAAAGTAGCGCCCACAGCATTCATCAACGGACCGGCAATTATCGGTAAAAACACAGAAGTGCGTCATTGTGCATTCGTTCGCGGCAACGCACTGGTTGGCGAAGGCTGTGTCGTAGGCAACTCTGTGGAGCTGAAAAACGTTGTTATTTTCAATTCGGTACAGGTTCCCCATTACAATTATGTTGGCGATTCTGTTCTTGGCTACAGATCACATATGGGTGCAGGTTCTATCACATCCAATGTAAAATCAGATAAAACACTGGTTGTAGTAAAAGGAAAAGACCAGCACATTGAGACTGGTCTTAAAAAATTCGGAGCCATGCTGGGCAATTATGTTGAAGTAGGATGCAACAGCGTATTGAATCCGGGTACAGTCATCGGATGCAACTCCAATGTTTATCCGGTATCCTGTGTGCGCGGTGTCGTACCGTCTGACAGCATTTACAAGAGTCAGGACAATATCGTAGATAAAAAATAAAAAAGCAATAAGTGGGTCGGGTAGAACAGGTAAAAGAAATACTTGCTGCTCCGGCCCCTTTTTCCATTGTACATCAGAATGGGGATAAAGGCGAAAATCGCCGGCCATTCCCAGTACAGGGAAAGTGCTCCGCCAATGACCTGGGGGATCCGGTAATAGCGGAACAGATATAAAATGACAATCAAAAGGATTCCGTGATAATCATAGTCGCAGTTGATAAAATATGCGGCATAACAGATCACAGCCGCAATGGGAAGGGAAATGTATATTTTATTTTTAAAATATTCCAGTGCCCACATAGCCAGAAAGCCAAGGCACAAAGTGAAAAATACATTGCAGTATTCCCAGGTTATCAGCTGGTTCTTAATAGCCAGATCAAATGGGATCTCCGAAATCAGTGCAAATATGCCCAGGCGGAGCAGATATTTTGGCCGTGAACCGGTATGCATAAAACCTTCCACCAGAAGAAAACAGTAAATAGGAAAAGCAATGCGGCCAATGCTGCGCATAATGCGATA
Organism: Lachnospiraceae bacterium; assembly: GCA_036310185.1. Classification (GTDB taxonomy): domain Bacteria; phylum Bacillota; class Clostridia; order Lachnospirales; family Lachnospiraceae; genus JALENY01. Next base: position 3,909 of record JAXJSH010000001.1, read on the forward strand.
GACAATATATACCGTGTAGAGGGACGTGCCTTCATAAACCGGCTGATTGTAATATAAAATGCCCCAGTACAGAACGACAGCAGCAAAATGATCAATGGTCATGGATAGGATCGCAATGGTTTTCAAAGCGCTGCCGGAAAAAATTTTCATTTTATCGGGTATGGAAATATTCATGGAAAATACCTCGTGGTTTGCAAATTGTAATTGAAACAGAAATTATTCAGAAGCTGTCCTTCACAACAGGTGCTCGCATTTCCTGAATAATTACCCAGATTATAACATAAATAGTGGAAATATACAAAGCAGTTGTGGTATACTGTAAAAGTAAACAAAGGTGCGAAAGAGAAACAAATTTCCGTAATATTTTTGCCATTTTTCGTACTTTTTTTCTCATTTAGACTGGACTTTTCTGTCCGTTTGTGAGAATATGTTGATATGTGAGTTATTAAAATAACAAACTAGAATTACATAGTTGAAAGGAGTTTTAAAATGATTTATTCACATGAAGTACAGATGATGTGTCCGGTAGCACAGGGCGCAAACCATGGACCAGCTCCGATTCCGGAAGAAGCAAAATGGGTAAAAGCAAAAGAAGTTAAGGATATTTCCGGTCTGACACACGGTATTGGTTGGTGTGCTCCGCAGCAGGGTGCTTGTAAACTGACTCTGAACGTAAAAGAAGGTATTATCCAGGAAGCGCTTGTTGAGACAATCGGATGTTCCGGTATGACTCATTCCGCAGCTATGGCTTCTGAAATTCTTCCGGGAAAAACAATTCTGGAAGCGTTAAATACAGACCTTGTATGTGATGCAATCAATACAGCAATGAGAGAATTATTCCTGCAGATCGTATACGGAAGAACTCAGAGTGCTTTCTCTGAAGACGGACTTCCGGTAGGTGCAGGTCTGGAAGACCTTGGAAAAGGCCTTCGTTCACAGGTTGGTACTATGTATGGTACTCTGGCTAAAGGTCCTCGTTACCTTGAGATGGCTGAAGGTTATGTAACCGGTATTGCTCTGGATGCAAATGACGAGATCATTGGTTACCAGTTCGTAAGCCTTGGAAAATTCACCGACTTCGTTAAGAAAGGTGATACTCCGAACGACGCTTGGGAAAAAGCAAAAGGTCAGTACGGACGTGTTGCAGATGCAGTTAAGATCATCGACCCGAGAAAAGAGTAATACATAGAAGATCAGGAGGACAAATAAATGGCTTTATTTGAATCATATGAAAGAAGAATTGATAAAATCAATGAAGTATTAAACAGCTACGGCATTGCTTCTATCGAAGAAGCTGAAAAAATCACAAAAGATGCCGGTCTTGATGTTTATGCTCAGGTAAAAGGTATTCAGCCGATCTGTTTCGAAAACGCATGCTGGGCTTACATCGTAGGTGCAGCTATCGCGATCAAAAAAGGTTGCAAAACTGCAGCAGACGCAGCAGCAGCAATCGGTGAAGGTCTTCAGGCTTTCTGTATCCCGGGTTCTGTAGCAGACCAGCGTAAAGTAGGTCTTGGACATGGTAACCTTGGTAAAATGCTTCTGGAAGAAGAAACAGACTGTTTCGCATTCCTGGCAGGTCACGAATCTTTCGCAGCTGCGGAAGGTGCCATCGGTATCGCTGAAAAAGCAAACAAAGTTCGTAAAAAACCGCTTCGCGTTATCTTAAACGGTCTTGGAAAAGATGCTGCAAAGATCATTTCCAGAATTAACGGTTTTACATATGTTGAAACAGAATATGATTACTACACAGGCGAACTGAAAGAAGTTCAGAGAATCGCTTACTCTGAAGGTCTTCGTGCAAAAGTTAACTGCTACGGCGCTAACGATGTACGTGAAGGTGTTGCAATCATGCACAAAGAAAAAGTAGATGTTTCCATCACAGGTAACTCTACAAACCCGACTCGTTTCCAGCATCCGGTAGCTGGTACATACAAAAAAGAATGTATCGAGCAGGGTAAAAAATATTTCTCTGTAGCTTCTGGTGGTGGTACAGGACGTACACTTCATCCGGATAACATGGCAGCAGGTCCGGCTTCCTATGGTATGACTGATACATTAGGACGTATGCACTCTGATGCTCAGTTTGCAGGTTCTTCTTCTGTACCGGCTCACGTAGAAATGATGGGTCTCATCGGTGCAGGTAACAACCCGATGGTTGGTATGACTGTTGCAGTTGCAGTTTCTATCGAAGAAGCAGCTAAAGAAGGTAAATTCTAATTTAAAAGTACGGAAAATGGCTTAAACTCTGGGGTTTAAGCCATTTTTTTAATGTATAAAGAAAAACGAAAAAACAGGATGAAAAAGTATGAAAAATTGTCGGTAACTAACAGAGGTAACTAACAAAAACCAGGGCGGTCACCCTGGTTTTATGCTTAAAGTAAGAATATATAAATGATATTTTATACCCATACGAATACCCTAAAAGATACTTCTAATCTTTCTCCTCCGTCTGTTTGCGGCAGAGATCCTCACGTACAGCCATCGTCGTAAGCGTATCCCCCAACTGTGTAAAAACAGCCCCGATCAGCGCCAGCTCATCCATATCATAGCATTTCGCAATAGAACACGCGATAGTAGAAATAAAAGTCACAAATTCACAGGAATTCAAAACAACCACCTCTATCTATAGTATTCATCTCCAGAAAAAAAGAAACAAATACCAGCAAAAAAGAAGCATGGATGCCGGATGCAAAAATAAGAGATCATGCTTTCCGGACTTCAGAAGGCGTACATCCGTACAATTCCTTAAAACTTCGATTAAAAAGTTTCTGATTGGTCAGCCCATTCTGTTCCATAATCTGGGAAATCGGCAAATCCGTAGTCTGCAGATCCTGATAAACATGTGCCAGACGTACCTCATTTAAATAATTCAAAAAAGAAACATTCATATTTTTTTTGAAAAACCGGCAGAAGTATTCTTTTCCAAGCCCCAGATGTTCTGAAATCTCCTGCAGAGAAATGGGCTCCTGATAGTGTTCATCCACATAAGAAAGGATGCTCTGGATTCGTTCTCTGGTCAGCTGATCCATTTCAGAAAACTGGGTAGTGATGATCGTGGAAAAGTAGCGCAGCAGATGCCCAAGGACTTGCAGAATGATTCCATCTGCCTCCAGCGCATAGGTTGGAGAATCCTGCATATAAAAGCGGGTCAGATTTTCCAGAAGCTCGCAGATCTGGCGGTATTTTGGAAACTGCTCATCCGTAATCGATTCAGGAAAACAGCTGATCCGATATAGTTCAATGTTGGGCAGATAAGATTCCAGTGCTTTTTTGGAAATGTGGACACATAAAAACATGGCAGTTCGATTCCGATTGTAGGTACTGTGTACCTGACTGGATTCGATGACTGCAAAATGTTTTGTTGGTATCAGGTATTTTTTGTCATTTACTTTCAGGTCGATATCGCCGTTAAGGGGATATAAAATCTCAATTTCTTCATGCCAGTGCAGGGGATGATATCCGCCGGGCGTAGTGGAATAAACGATGCGGATTCCCAATGCACTCATGTCCAAATGTGGTTTGTAGTAGGGTGTTTCCATAGGCTTTCACTCCTCGTATAA
>JAXJSH010000002.1:0-5978 GCA_036310185.1 Lachnospiraceae bacterium
GCTTCACTGGATACATTCGGCTGATTTCCTTCTGTTACACACTGTACCAGTACGGTTGCAGATCCATTTGCTGCATATTCGTCTGCCAGGAATTCTGCATAAATGTTTCCTTCTGCATCAGCGGTTCCGACAGCATCCCAGCTGTTGGTGTTCAGATTAAGCACAAACATGGTGAGCGGATGGGTTGCATCGGTGTTGCTTGCAGTACCATTCCAGCTTAATGCGATCTCTGTATCACCGGATACATCACCAGTATTTACACTGAATACCTGATACGGAGCTTCACCATCTGTACCCGCAGTCACACCCTGTGTTGTAATTCCTGCATTGTCTGTGGTCAGAGTCTGTCCTTCCAGGAATGTTACAGTTGCTTCCTGTCCATCTTCAAGGCTGACAGTAAGATTTGCTGCATTGTAACCGATTCCGTCATGATTGGTGTCTGTTACACCCGGATCAACTTCTTCGGTTACAAATGTAACCTCTTCTGATGCAGTATTTCCTGCTGCATCCACAGCGACTACTTTAATTGTATGTTCTCCAACACTCAGTTCGTGCGGAATAACAGTTGCCGGAAGAGTCAGAATCTGATCATCCAGGCTGACTACGATATCCTGAACTCCGTTTGCATCGTTGATCATTGTTTCATCAATGCTGAATTCATCATATAAAACTGCACCCTGTGCAATTCCAAGATCAATTTCCGGAGCGGTATTATCTACGATTACTGTTGCTGTTGTAGTTTTTTCTCCTGCTGTTGTGGTGATAGTATGTTCACCGTCTGCAAAAGATGCTGTATTAAAGGTAACGCCTACTGCTTCTGCATCCTCTGCCGGAACAGAGAATGTCACATTCATGGACGGTTCCCAGCCTGCTGAGTCACCAATATTGTGCACTGCATTAAGCTCGGTGCTTGTATTGGTCTTTTCATTATCCGGTGTAATCACAGTCGGAAGATAACTGTTTCCATTTGCAAGTTTCAGCTGCAGTCCTGTTACATTAAAGTCTTCATGATTCTCACCTTTTACTGCCTCATAGATTTCTTCAAATGGAGTACCTGTTCCACCTGCCCATAAGGTTATGGTCACATCGTAAGTGTCGGTTTCTTCATTGTATGTGAAATATTTATTATCCACACGAATTGCTCTTGAAGTCGGAAGCTGTTCCCAGCTTGTAAGTATTGTAATAATATCTTTATCGTCATCCCCGTACGGAGCAGTCACAGCATTCTTAAAATAACTGTTCATACCGGATGTCTTTACAATAAAATATGCTCCGTTTTCAAAAGATTTCTTATTTGTCAATCCGATTCCGTCTACCTGGATGGTGGTATTTGCATTATTATTTCCATCATTTGCGGTAATGGTTGTAATGCCTGATACCAGAGCGCCATCCTGAACATTCAGACGAACCTCTCCCTTTGTATCATTCAGACGGTTGATTTTTACGGTATTTTCTTCTGTTTCGCTGTATCCATATAAGGTATACGCACGAACTTTAAAGGTCACCTGATCGTGTCCATATAAAATATCAGAAGTAAGCTGCATCAGGAAATGTCCATATGCCGGTTGTACTCTCTGCCTGATAATGGTCCATTCCGTATCATTATCCAGTTTATAATAGATTTCGGTACCGATCAGACGCGGTCTTGTCTTTAATGCTTCGCTTCCGCCGTGATTATCACCGCTGAAAGCTTCAACTCTTGCTGCGTTTGCACCATTGATCAGGTCCACATCGTACATTACTTCCAGAAGATCTCCTTCATTGATGGATTCCGGAACCGGTTTTCCTTCTACTTCACAGACTTTCAGAGTCGGAGCTTCCCCGTCATCTTCCTGATAACCCGGATATCCGCCGAACGGTACCGTTTCCCCGGTAACCTGCCAGCTTTCTACGGTACCCGGTGTGGCAGAACTCATTGTGACCGCAATGGATTCATTTATACCAGAATCATCATTTGGTGCCGCATAGTGCAGAGAATTGCCGGATGTTGTAAGCTGCCATGTGTCTTCGTTAAACGTTGCCAGAGTAAATGCATTGCTTTCAGAAGTACCAAGTCTGATCCAACGTGCATCGGTTGCGTGCAGACCACTGTAATTTACCTGTGTAATATTTTCGCCTTCTACCAGATCGGTTCCATAGAAGTTATTAAAATCATCTACCGTCAGTCCTTTATTATTCAGCCAGTAAACCATGGTTTCACCCGGGTCAAGTGTAACTGTGAAGTCACTTAAAGTCCATGTTTTACCGTTCTGTGCAGCCGTCTGGCTCGGATAGTTATAATAATACAATATATTCCAGTAACCCAGATTGATCGTATCATCACTCTGATTATATACCTCAAAGAAATCGTATCTTTCTGCACCATCTTCCTCGGAAGTCGGTGCCACCTCAGTAATGATGAGCGGTGCTGCATTTTCATCGGAAACTTCTTTTCTGGTCAATGCAACGGTCTGCTCCTCTGTGGCTGCTTTATTGTCTGCACTGTATCCTGCCGTAATAGAATACGTGGCAGTGGTTCCCCAGATTTCGGTTGAAGGAACTGTCGCTGTAAATGTTTTTCCATCCCCTGCCGGTACCATTTCAATAACAGCTGCTTCCGATGTTATTGTTCCATTACTCTGTGTATATGTAAGGTTAACGGCCATTGCACCTGCAGTTCCCTGATACGGAATCTCCGCAGTTACAACCAGATCACCATTACCGGCTGCAGTTACATTGCTGATACGAACCGGTGTTTCCGCTACAGTGACTCTTGCAGACGGGATCTGATCTGCTGTTACAGAGCCCGGTGTTGCTGCTGCAATGCCCGTCTGTGTACATTTTCTTCCGCTTGTGGGATAAGTAAACTGATATGCGTCTTTGTTGCTTCCGTCTGCAATCAGATTTCCATATTCATCGGAATATGCTTCCACAAGAACAGTATCACTGTCTTTTCCGATACGATATCCTCTTTTCTGGCTTGAATGAATTCCGCCATGGTTCACACGTACCACATTGACATCACTTCCGATGCCATAATAGGTTCTGAATTCTTCCAGTGATGTTGTATCCAGGTTATTGTTATACCAGATGATCACCGTTTCACCGGATCCTACATGGAATGACTCCAGATTTGTGTTGCTCTCTGCGCTCATCCAGGTGCCTTTTGTATAAGCCTTTCCATTTGTATATGCAACTGTTCCGTTTTTGCTGAACACATATCCTCCGCCTGACGGATAATCGTAATACAGATTATACTCTGCAAGATCAATGTCCTGATCGGAGTTATTGTATACTTCCAGATAAGTATACTTTTCACCATTGACCGTATCAGTTACAACCTCTGTAATCAGTAACGGAGAGAGTTGAGATTCATCAACTGCCGCTGTCTCTTCTGATGCTGTCAATGCCTGCTCGGATTCGGTCTGTACGTCATATTCAGACACGTCTTCCAGACTGGTCGCATAAGCAGGCGCCGCCGATGACATAAGCATGGAAATGCCAAGCGTCATGGCTAATAACCTTTTTGTCCTTTGTTTCATAAATTTTTCCTCTTTCCTTTCTTTGGATTTAAGTTTCCTATTTTTTCTTTGAAAAATAATGTAACCTTTTTTATTCTGCCGTTTTATTCCTTTTTTCTCTATCGCAGATTCATTAATTCTTCGTAAAATGTTTGTTATGTGCCCCAGCCATCAGGAAAGCAGAAATGGCGGACACAAAAGGCACGGTCATAATAACTCCGATGGAACCGGACATTCCGCGAAGAAGTTCAATTCCAATGGCATAGTCGTTCATATATTCCAGATAAGGCTTATTGTATGCATAAGTAATCAGCAGGGTACTGACCGAACTTCCTGCAAAAGCCAGAATCAGCGTATTTGACATGGTTCCCATCATATCTTTTCCCACATTAATACCCGACTGGAAAAGCCTTTTTACTGAAAATTCCGGATTTGCTTCATGTATCTCTGCAATCGTGGAAGATACAGACATACTGACATCCATTACCGCCCCCAGCGATGCAATCAGGATTCCGGAAAACAATACACCGCTGACCTTTAGATCACTGTTTTCCGCAACATAAGCCAGAGTCTCAATATCATCCACATTCAGACCTGAAATATGAGATAACTTTCCAAAAAGTGCAGCCATCCCGCCGGCAATCAGCACACCTGCAATTGTCCCGAGAATGGAACACAATGTTTTATAAGACCATCCGCCAATCATCATCATAACAACGATTGTAATCAGTACCGCCGTCAGTGTTGCTGCAAGAAACGGCGAAAATCCGGTATACATCAGAGGAATATAGAAAAAGAAAATACATGCAAAAGTAAACACCAGTCCCGCAGCTGCAGCAAATCCCTTCTTTCCCCCAATCACGCAGAGAATAGCCAGAAACAGGACGATCAGCATCCATAGCATACCGGTTCTGTCATAATTGTAGACACTGGCCACGATCTCACCGGCATCATTCTGGTTTACCAGGATGATAACCTTTAACCCCGGATAACAGTCCGCACCGGAATGATTGGCATAAGGGCTCTGTGCCTCACAGACTTCTCCCTCAAATTCACCTGAAGTAATACGAATCCGTACTTTCTGATTTCCGCTGTATTCTCCGTTTTCTGATATATCATTGTTGCTTTCCAATACCTCTTCCACCACAGCCCTGGCAAATTTCGTACCACCGGTAGGTCGAAGATCCGTCCGCTCAATTCCCCTGTTAAAAGAAATCAAAATTCCCACAAACAGTACCATAAAAACCGCACACGCCAAAAACAGTATCTTTTTTCTTTCTTTCCATAAATTCTTCATCGGTATTGTCCCCTTTTTCTTTTATTCCTGTATTATAGAAACAGAAAAAAAGGCGTGTCAATCGAACTGCGAAGACTTAACACAGAGTATACGAACATTTAACCTGGCCCGGTTTTTGCAGCACAAAAAAGCAGTAAGAATATATAAATGGCTTATATACTCTTACTGCTTTCATACATCTTTGGCTTACCTGTTCCAATGCTTCTGATTCATTTACAACAAAGCTTTGCCTTAAGCTCCATTATGCTTTTTTCCAGCTTCACCAGCCGTTTATCCATCTTCCTGTTGCAATAGGACCACTGCGAGAAGGTCTTGCAGGGCTTCGAGCGTCTCCGCATGGCAAACACCTGCCTTTTTATTTATAATATGCAACCAGTTTACAGATCTTGTTCCCCTGGGAAGAAAATTTTTCCTCGTACTCGGTCATTACGTTTCCCCTGTTCATCTCTTCATTGTGATGCAGATCGTAAGTGGATGCCTCCAGTACCCAGTCTGCTTCTTTGATCTCTTCCAGTGAAAAATCAAACAATCCCACGTTATCAGTCTTGAACTCCACGTATCTGCCCGGTTCGATGATCTCTTCATACCGTTTTAAAAATTCCCTGGATGTAAGCCGCCTTTTTGCATGACGGTCCTTCGGCCACGGATCGGAAAAATTCAGGTAAATGCGGTCTATCTCGCCTTTCCCGAACACCTCCGGCAGTTCTTTTGCATCTATGCACAGGAAACGAAGATTTTCCGGTTTTTCTTCCGTGCGCTCCAGTTTCTGAATTGCACGCAGGAGCACGCTGTCGTACCGCTCGATCCCAATATAATTCACATCCGGATTCTGCTGTGCCATCTGGATGATGAACTGGCCTTTTCCCATACCAACTTCAATACGCAGCGGATGGTCATTTCCGAAAATTTCTTTCCAGTTTCCTTTTCTCTCTTTGCAGTCTTTGATCACGCAGTCACTTTCTGCTATTACATCTTTCGCAATGGGTATATTTCTTAATCGCATCTTTCATCCTTCTATTTTTCTTTTCTGGTTTTATATATATGATGTTGGGGGCAAAAGGTATTTTGCCCCCTTGATACCTACGGATTACTCCGCATTTTATGCTCTCGTAATTCGAAAAGCATTCGAAATCCGCCCTATTCGGGCTGCTTTCTCATGTTTTGCGGGTCTCAAAGTCACA
>JAXJSH010000003.1:0-19196 GCA_036310185.1 Lachnospiraceae bacterium
AGTAGAAAGGGAAATCCCTATGATAATGCATGTATAGAGTCCTTCCATTCAGTACTTAAAAAGGAAGAGGTCTACCCTACCACTTACCACACATTTGAGGAGGCACAAACTGCACTCTTTGAATATATAGAGTCTTTCTACAATCGAAAAAGGCGCCATAGTGCTCTTGATTACAAGACACCACAACAGGTTGAAGAAGAGGCTCTGGCAGGTTAAAAAACATCTCTCCTTGCGATTAAGTAAGGAGAGAAAAGTTCAACTTTTTGTGTCCAAAGTCTTGACATAGATCCATTTCGAGGAAGTTGTGAAGCTTGATACAAAGTATATTCGTGAATGGATTTTAAGATTTTGTTAAAAACAGTTCAAGTAGTATTTCAGAAAAAAGGAGCAATGTAGTATGCGTTTTATGGTAAAGATTGCAGATAAAGTAATCGCATTGGACAGTCAGTATGATTACTTGCAGAAATATTGCCGGGAATATTGTATTTCCGAGTGTGAGCCAGACCTTGAGATTGAAATCTATCCAGAGGAAATAGAGGCGGAAAGAAATTATGATGATGTGGCTGCTTATTCAAACCAATATTTGGAGACGGTAGCTACACTTAGAAAACTGGGAGAAGTATTTCCACTGCACGATCGTGCGCTTTGCCACGGAGCCGTAATCTCGTTTGCTGATGTTGGCGGTTTTATGTTTGCGGCACCAAGTGGAACCGGGAAATCAACGCACATTCATTTGTGGAAGAAATATTTGGGAGACGCAGTCGAAATTATTAATGGGGACAAGCCATTTTTGGAAATCAGGGACGAAAGCGTAGTGGTATATGGAACGCCGTGGGCTGGAAAGGAAAACTGGCAAAAGAACAAAAGTGCAGAGCTTAAGGGAATCTGTTTTCTAAAGAGAGGAAAGGAAAATAAGATTCGTCGTGCCGAACCTTTGGAGTGTCTTGAACTTATGATGCACCAGGTTTATATGCCGAGAAACGCGGAAGCGGCAGGAAAGACCTTGGAACTCTTGGAAAAAATTCTGGAGAGGGTTCCAGTATATATTTTGTATTGTGACATTTCTGAGGATGCAGTAAAATGCAGTTTCGAAATGTTGACTGGATTGGAATATGAAGAATTTTCGATAGGATAGTTGTGGAAAAAAGGAGTACATACAGATGAAAATTAAAGAAGGATTTGTGTTAAGAGAAGTAATGGGACAGACAGTAGTGGTTCCAATTGGTGAAAACAGCAAAAAGTTTCATGGAATGATCAAGATGAATAAGACAGGTGCGGATATTTGGAAAGGCGTGGAAGAAGGACTTTCGGAAAATGAGATCGCTCAGCGTCTGGTTGAAAAATATAGTGAAGTAGACATGGAAGTGGCACTTCGAGGGACTAGAAAAATTATTGCAAAGATGAAAGAGGCGGGGATCATAGAATAGTGGAAGCGTTAAATGAAGCACTGAAAATAGAACAAGTGTTGGAGCGGGAAGGTGTTTATGTTGCTACTATTTCTGGTGTCAGTATGTACCCCATGCTGCGTAATCGACGGGATACGATAGTGGTAACACCATGCAAGGGAAGGCTCGAAAAATATGATGTACCACTTTATAGAGTGGGAAAGAAATATGTGCTGCACAGAATTTTAGAAGTACGCCCAGATTCTTATGTGATTCGTGGGGACAATTGTTTCAATAAAGAGTATGGGATTACAGACAAAGATGTTTTAGGGATTTTGACTTCCTTTTATAGAGACGACAAAGAAATTGATATGAAAGGCCGTGCATATAAGACGTACGTCTGGATTTGGGTTCATACGCACCATTTACGCATGTTCATAAAACGAGTTTATTGGAAGTTGAAACGAATATATAAAATGATATTCCAAAAGGGGGCAGAGTGATGAAAAAGATTTTCAGGAAAAACTCTGCTCTTTTTTGGATTTGGGACAGAGTATATGGGCAAAAAAGAAATATTGTTTTACTGATTTTAGGAAACATTCTATTCGCAATAACGATTGTTGTGTTTTCGTTGGGGTGTCAAGGACTGATTGACGGAGCGGTTGCATCAGATGTGGAGATACTGATAAAATATGCACTCGTTTTGTTTGGCATTATTTTGTTAAGGTTATTGTTGCGACTATCGGTGAACAGTCTAAATGAATATCTTAAGGCGAAAATTACAAATCAAATTCGACAGGATACGCTGCATCAGCTTTTGAAAAAGGATTATGCGTCTTTATGTAAGTATCATAGTGGTGAACTGGTAAACAGAATGTTTTCAGATACACAGGTTGTGGTTACCGGGATTTTGGAAATCCTTCCACCGCTTGCCAATATGTGCACGAGAATGATTGGCGCAGTCGGGATTCTGATGAGTATGGACAGTAGATTTACGATGGTATTTCTTGTGGCAGGATGCACAGCATTTATTATTACACGCTTTTTCCGAAAGAAAATTAAGGAACTTCACAAAAAAGTGCAGGAAAAAGAAGGAAAAGTACATGCGTTTTTGCAGGAAACATTGGAAAATATGCGTTTGATTAAAGCCTCTGATTTGGAAGTGAAGATGGAAAATCAAGCTGAAAGCTGTCAGGCAGAGCATATGAAAGCGCAGCTACACCGCAGAACATACTCGATTACTTCAAATGCAGGAATGAATTTTATTTTTCAAATGGGTTATCTGTACGCCCTTGTCTGGGGAGGACTTAAGATCAGCAGCCATGCAATGTCATATGGAACATTAACGGCGATTTTGCAGTTAGTCGGTCAGATTCAGACACCGTTTTCAAGTATGTCGGGAGTTTTGCAGAAGTTGTATGGAATGCTGTCTTCGGCAGAACGTTTGGAAGAACTTTTTAATCTGGAAGATGAAAAGGGAGAAGATTTAGTAAATACATATCATGAGTTTCAAGAAATGCAGTTAAGAAATTTGAATTTCTCATATGACCGCATGGACGTACTGAAAGATGTGAATTTTACTGTGAAGTCAGGTGACTTTATTGCTTTGACAGGTCTTTCTGGTGGAGGAAAGAGTACGCTGTTTTTATTAATGCTTGGTATTTATCAGCCTCTGGAAGGAAGTATACAGTTCCAGTTTGAGAATGGAGTGGAAGCGGCAGGAAAAAGAACAAGAAAATTATTTGCATATGTTCCGCAGGGAAATACGTTGTTTTCCGGAACGCTGAGAGAAAATATCGCCATGTTTGCGGAAAATTCAACAGAGGAGCAGATCTGGCATGCAGCAGAGGTGGCATGTGTGAAAGAATTTATAGCAGAGCAGCCGGAAGGACTCGATACGGTAATTGGTGAAAGAGGAGTCGGACTTTCAGAAGGACAGGCGCAGCGTATTGCCGTGGCAAGAGCGATTTTAAGTGGTGCGCCGATTCTTTTGTTGGATGAGGCGACTTCTGCTCTTGATGGAGAGACAGAGAAGAAGCTACTGGAGAATATTGCTGCATTAAAAAATAAAACCTGTATCATCGTTACTCATAGAAAGGCTGCACTTGCGATCTGCAATCGCTGTCTGAATCTGGAAAATGGAAAGATTGAAGAGCGGTAGTAATTGTGTGCTGCACAGACTTATATGTCAATGAGGCTGTGTATAACGATCATCCCCTTGGAACGATTTTTGCTAAATTTGTCAAGTATTTGCAAAAAAAAGTTTCGAAAATCCCATCTCTTAAGAATATATACAATAAGTTGAAAAACAGATTGCACAAAAAAATACACAAAATTTATGCGAAATAACAAAAAAAAGAAAGCATGTTGACTAAAAAAAGAGAAGGTGCTAATCTTAAAATAACGAAATTATGTGGGATTGTGGCAGTTGCGAAAACTTTCCTGCAGAAATTATCTAGGAGGAGAAAGGGAATGAAAAAGAATTTTCAGAACAAAAAACTGATTTGGAAACAAATCGTAAGTCTGTTTCTGGTAATTGCGATGGTTCTTTCTATGGCACCTGTATCGAGTTTTAATGTACAGGCAGAAGAGACGTCGCAGGTATCGGAAGAACAGGTGACAGTGAAGCTACACTTTAAAAACAGCAGTAACTGGGAAAACGTTTATCTGTATTCATGGGTGAAAGCGAATGGCTCAGATACGTATCCTACAAAAGCATGGCCAGGTACAAAAATTGCGAACCAGGATAGTGCTGGATATTATAGCTATGAAGTAACAACAAGTGCTTCTTATGCTTTTAATTTCATCTTTAATAACAACAATGGCTCACAGACAGCTGATTTATCTATCAGTGCTGCTACATTAGCAGGCGACGAAGATGGTGTAGTAGAAGTATGGGCAGACGCAAGCAGTAATCTTTCATATGAGGCACCTGTTGTAAGCCCAGAAGTAAACGGAACAACAGTTACTTTCCGTTATAAAAATGCGAGTGCTTCAAGTGTATGTGTAGCAGGAAGCATGAATGGCTGGTCTACAACTGCCAATCCTATGACAAAGGATGACAATGGAGTTTGGACGTTGACAATGGAATTAGCTGCAGGAACTTACGAATACAAATTTGTAGTAGATGGAGGCTGGTATACAGACCCACAAAACGATAGTTATGCAAACGGGAACAGTGTTGTAGCAGTTTACGAAAGCCCTGTAGTAAGCGAAGGTTCTGTTACTTTTAAATATGCAAATGACTATGCAACAAAAGTAGAAGTATTTGGCAGCATGAATAGCTGGACTTCAGGTTATACAATGACAAAGGGTTCAGATGGTTTGTGGACATATACATTAACAGGCGTTGAATCAGGTGTAATTCAGTACAAATTTGTTGTAACATATGAAGATGGGACACAAGTGTGGATTGCAGACCCTGCAAATAAGAAAACAGCAGGTTCAGATGGAAACAGCGTTGCTTATGTTCCAGGTCTTTTAGGTGCGAATGTAAGTGGAAAAAAAGGCTCTACAATTACATTGCCAGCATCATTAAATTATCTTGAATCAGATGGAACAACAACTAAAAAAGCAGTTACATATTCTGGAGTAGAAGGTGTTACAGTAAACGGTACAACAGTAACCGTTCCAGAAGATTACGAAGGTACAAAATTTGATTTAATAGCAACTACATCAGATAATTTAACTGCAACAGTTACAGTTGGTTTATATAAAAACAACGAAATCACTGTAAAAATCCATTATTCAAGAGCAGATGGAAATTATACAAACTGGAACGTATGGGCTTGGACAGACAGTGGAAGTGCTGCATATGATTTTGCATTAGAAGATGGTGAACAGGTCGCATCGATTGTACTTGAAGATGGTTTGAATATTAACGCTTTGAATTTCATCGTTCGTGAAGGTGAGTGGAATTCGCAGGAAGGCGGGGGCAGAAGTATTGACCTTTCAAGTGTGGTTTCTGGTACAGTACACTGTTATGTAGTATCAGGAAGTACAGCGCAGAGTGATCTTACATATGATTATTCAGAAGCGATTCAAGGAACAAAATTAAATGCGATCGAATATAATCGTGATACAAACACAATCATAATTACAGCTTCTCAAGAAGTTGTAGATGCAGACAATGCATTTGCAGTAACACATTTAGATGGAACAGCAATCGAAGTTAAAAGTGTAAGTGAGTCGGGTACAGTATACACTTTGGAAATCGGTGAAGATTTAACAGGTTTGCAGGCGGTATGCAAGACTTATAAACTGATTTATGACGGCAACTCATACATAATTACAATGCCAAATGTATACTCAACAGAAGAATTTGAAGCTGAATATACATATGATGGTGATGATCTTGGTTCTATTTGGTCAGAAGAATCTACAACATTTAAAGTATGGGCTCCAACAGCAGACAGTGTAAGCGTATACTTATACGAAGATGGTACTGTTATGGAAGATGATGCTGATTATGTAGATGCAGCAAATCCAGGAAATACAGAAGATGACAAACCTTACCAGATTGTTGCAATGACAAAAGGCGATAAAGGCGTTTGGTCAGCAACTGTAACAGGCGACTTGAATGGTAAATATTACACATATGTAACTTATGTAAATGGTGAAACAGAAGAATCATGTGACCCATATGCAAGAACAACAGGTGCAAATGGCGAACGTGCGATGGTAATCGACTTAGATTCAACAGATCCAGAAGGATGGAATGAAGACGATGGTCCAGATAATGGCATGGATTACACAGATGCTGTTATTTATGAATTACATGTAAGAGACTTTTCAATTGATGACAGTTCAGGTGTTTCAGAAGAATATCAAGGTAAATTCCTTGCTTTCACAGAAGAAGGCACAACAGTAAATGGTGAAGGCGAAATCTCTACTGGTCTTGACTATTTAGTAAACTTAGGTGTTACACATATTCACTTACTTCCTTCTTATGACTATGCTTCTATTGATGAAACAATGACAGAAGAAGAAAAAGCACAAAATTTAGACAAACAATTCAACTGGGGATATGATCCAAAAAACTATAATGTACCAGAAGGTTCATACTCAACAGACCCACAAAATGGTGAAGTCAGAGTAAATGAAATGAAACAGATGGTACAGTCATTACATGATAACAATATTAACGTAATCATGGACGTTGTATACAATCACGTATATGATGCAGCAACATTCTGTATCAACGAAATTGTTCCAGGATATTTCTCAAGACCAGATTCAAATACTTCCGGATGTGGAAATGATACAGCATCAGAACGTAACATGGTAAGAAAATATATCGTGGATTCTGTAGTTTACTGGGCAAAAGAATATCATATTGATGGTTTCCGCTTTGACCTTGTTGGTCTTTTAGATACAGTAACAATTAATCAAATCGTAGAAGAAGTGCATGCAATCGATCCAGATATCATTTTCTATGGTGAAGGATGGGATATGGATTCGACAAATACTACAAAATCTGTTTCTATGGCGAGACAAGGAAATGCATATTTAACACCAGAATTTGCTTATTTCAGCGATTCAATGCGTGATTTAGTCAGAGGCGGCAATAGTGATGAAGCAGCATTAGGATTTGCTACAGGATTAACAGGAAAAGAAGAAGACATGGCGAATAACTTCAAGGCCAATATATGGTGGACATCGACTCCTACACAGGTTGTTCAATATGCATCCTGCCATGATAACTATACTTTAATGGACAAGATTAATGTCTCAAGAAGTAATGCTTCAGAAGCAGACCGCATTAAGATGAATAATCTTACAGCAGCAATTTACCTTACAGCAGAAGGTATTCCACTTATTCACGCTGGTGAAGAAATGTTGCGAACAAAAGTGAATTCAGAAGGTACTGTGATCCACAATAGCTATAAGTCACCTGACTATATCAATAGTATTAAATGGGATAATTTGGAATCAGAAGCAGTGCAAGATGTATCAGAATACTATCAAGGTTTGATCGAATTCCGTAAAAATCATGCAGGTTTGCGCTTGACAACAAGCACAGAGGTAAGCAATTATGTATCTTATACATGGCTTACAAATGAAGTAATTATGATGCAGATTAGCGGAAATGCTACAGATGAAGTTTCAGACGGTATTGTTATTATCTTTAATGCTACATCAAGTAATAAATCATTCAATTTATATGATAAAGGCGTAGCAACAGGTGACTGGCAAGTTTGTATCAATGCAGAAAAAGCGGGTATTGATGTAATCGAAACTATTTCAGATGGTAATGTAACAGTAGATGCACTTTCAGCATTAGTCCTTGTAAAAGGGGAAACAGAAGATACAGATTCTGTATATGTTCAAAACATGAAAACAGAGGAAGAAGATCTTACAGATGCAGCACTCAGAGTTTCAAGGGCAACTATTCAGCTTGAAAATGACATTTCAATCGTATTTAATGCAAAAGCATCAGTGGTTGACAGCTCTTACGAAAACTGTTATGTTAAAGTAGTTCAAGAAAAAGAAAATGGGGAAACAGAAACTCAGACAATTGATGGTGTGTTAAGTTCAGATGGTCAATATTACGGGTTCAAATACACAGGTGTGGATGCAGATGAAGTAGGAGATTTGCTTGATATCACAATCTATGCTTATAATGCAGATGGCAAATTAGTAACTGGTGAAACAAAAGAAGATTATAGTGTTATGACATACTGTACAAGCTGGTTATCAAAAACAGATGAACAGCTTGCAGCTTCTGGATTATCAGATGACAAAATAGCCGCATTTAGAACACTTCTTGTAGACTTAGTAAATTATGCAGCGGCTGCACAAGAATACTTTGGATATAAGACAGATGCACTTGTAAATGCACAACTTACAGATGAACAGAAAGCATATGCTTCAGATGACAGTGTACTCGATGCATTAAAAAATATTACAAATACAGCTTATGTGAAAATTGAAAATCCGACAGTAACATGGAAGGGAGCAGGATTAAATCTACTTAGCAAAACAACAGTCCGTGTGAAGTTTGCTTATGCAGGCGATATTAGTGATATATCAGTTGCAGTAAAGGTAGATGGAAAAGAAGCAACCGAGCTTACGGAACTCACATCAGCAGGAACAGGTATGTATTGCGTATACTTTGATGAAATGACAGCTTATCAATTTGGAGAACCACTTGATTTTACGGTTATGAAGGATGGAGAAGCAATCAGCAATACGCTTCGTTATAGCGTAGAGTCATATGCGGCAAAAAATAAAAATAATGCAATTGTAGGAGATGTAGTTTCTGCTATGATGAAATATGGAAAAGCAGCTGTGGCTTATAATGAAGCAGAGTAATTATAAAATAAGGAGGAGATAGTCATGAGATATTTAGAACCAGAGATGGAAGTTATCTGCCTTGAAGCAGATGATGTTGTAACAGCTAGCAATGAATTACCATGGGATGAATTCTAAGATGTGAAAATGAAGAATCGGACAGAGTGTTCTCTGTCCGGTTTCTTGTATTAAGACCAAATGAAAAAGAGGGGCAAGGAGAGAAGCACTTGAATAAAAAAACAATTAAAATAATAATTGCATGCAGTTTTGTTTTTATAATAATCTTAGCTTCATTGTTTATTCCTATCAAGAAAGAGGACTTTATAGGAGAAGCAGATAAAGAAGGAATCCGTATAGAGGATAATATGGAATATGATTCAGATGCAGAAGGGATATCAGAAAATGAGAACCAGACGGACTCAAGCTCAAAGGAAAACTCCGCAAATGGATTAAAAGGCAATGCGCTTCCAGATGATGAATTTGAAGAGGAAGATGGAAAAACGCAGGAAGAAGAACAACAGCCGGATGATACGACGAAAAGTGATGATGGAATGGTAGAAGAAGACGATACATCTGAAGATTTAAAAGATGATGTATCGCTGTATGATACATTCTAATATGGATTGTCAAGACCAAGGGATGATACGACTTCGGTTTTTGTCTGTAATTACTTAAACAATTATTTGCATTTCATATTTACAGAAAAAGTAGAAAGATATATAATATGATAGCCGGAGATAAAGTCTCCGGCTATCATATTATAGTATTACAAAGGAGAAATTGGAATGCAGGAAATAGCATTACTGATCGAACTGATAAGAGCCATTCTTTGTCAGAGCGACAAGTTAACATATAGTAAAGAATGTGATAGTACAGAGTTGATGAAGATGATAAGACGACAGAGTCTGGTATCTTTTTGCTGGCCTTTTATAGCAAAACAAGATGACGATACATGGAAACTGATAGCGGAACAACTTGAAAACGATTACAACAAAGCACTTCATAAAGCTTTGATCCAACATATAGAAATACAATCACTCCTGGATGACATGGAAAAAAGGGAAATGGACTGTCTTCCACTCAAAGGCTGGATCATGAAGGACTACTATTCGGATCCGACACTTCGCAGTATGACCGATTTTGATGTTCTGCTGAAACAATTTGACGAAAAACAATTAAAGACATGGATGGAAAGTCTTGGATATGAAGCAGATCATCTAGGAGATGAGCATCATGACGTTTATATAAAAAAACCATATACAGTAGTTGAATTACATAAAAGTTTATCCGACGAAAAAGTGGAAAAAGAGATTCCACAAATTGATGAATGGCTAGAAAATATTTGGGGACAATGTGCCTTGATGGATGGGAAACAACACATCTATCAATTGAGTAAAGAGGATTTCTATATTTATCATTTGATTCACATGTATAAACATTTTCGAGCAAGTGGAGTGGGAATTCGTCCATTAGTTGACATATATGTTTTCTTAAAAAAAGAAGAAAAGAATTTGGATTGGAAATATGCAGATCAAGTTCTGGAAGAATTGAGATTGAAACAATTTGAGCAGACAATGAAATCATTGAGTAAGAAATGTTTTTCGGAAAAACAAATTGTTTTAAATGAAGATGACAAAACACTCATAAATTTTCTGGTTGGCGCTGGATTATTTGGGGATAAAAGAACGGGGACTACACTAAAAGTAGTAACAGCAAAACAAGAATCACATATAAAGAGACGAATTTCAGTTGCACTTCAAACTATTTTTCAACCGGCAAAAGTTTTGGATAGCCGTTACCCAATCTTAAAGCGTTATCCAGTTATGCTTCCATTTATATGGATAATCAGGCTGTTTCGAGTTGTATTTAAAGAGCACTATAAGATAACATTACTCAAAGAAGCCAGTGAAAAAGAAGAGTATTATAAAATGCGAGAGATTTTCAAAATAGCAGGTATCGAGAAATAGCAGGAGGAAAATAGCGTTTAAAAATACGAATTTCTTGACAAGGAATTGACATTCATGTATAATATTGAAATTGTGAGAATAGAATTGTTTATCTAGAACTTCTGCATTCCCTTTGTGCAGAGCATCCATAAGGTCAACAACAAACAGCAGGATAAGCACGTCGAGGCGCAGGTCTGGAGCGAAGCCTCCGACAAGACCCCTGTGTATGCCGCAGATGTCATTGTGACCTATCAGATACTTCCTGAAAAGTCCGCGTGGCTGTATGCGAATGTGTCCGACATCAAGAATCTGGTCGGTGACGAGCTGGTGGCGTCCACCATCAAGTCCGTAATGGCAGAGCTTGGTCCCAATGAGGTAACCAACCGTACCAAGATCGAGTCTCTAGCACAGCAGAAGCTGGCAGAATCCCTTGTGCAGAAGTACGGCGTGGGCGTTGTGTTCGTGAACAAGGTGGTCATCAACGACATGGATTTTGAGGACGCTTATAACGAAGCCATCCAGCAGAAGTCCATCGCCCAGCAGAACGCGGATAAGCAGAAAATCGAGAACGAAGCTGCCATTGCCAAGGCAGAAGACGACAAGCAGGTGGCAATCGCCAATGCGGAAGCAGAGGCCCAGAAGACCTCCATTGCCGCAGAAGCGCAGGCCGAAGCGAATCGTAAACTGGCAGAAAGCCTGTCCGAAAATCTGATCGATTACCAGAAAATCCAGAAGTGGGATAGTTCTGGAGATGTTTGAAGATCTGGCGTGGCTGATGGCTCGTCATGCTGACCCTGTGAATGTGCCGGACAGCCCGGAAGAGTTCCTTGACCAGTTTAACACCTTCTCCATCTATCAGATTCTGCCCCAGCTGATTGAACTGTGGGGTCTGAATGTGCAGACCGAGGTGGAATCTCGAAAAAACCTCGCAAAAGTGAGCGGGAAATGACCACCCCGCTCTTTCTGCTGCGCTGTGTGCAGCTCGGTATCAGCATCTCCGACCTCGACCTGCTGACCATCGGGTTGGTCAATGATATGTTCACGGAGCGGCAGAACGATGACTATCCATACAAAGAACTGGCCTCGCAGGAGGATTTTGACCGGTTCTAAAAGCTCGACTTATTTTACTTGACTTTGCAAACTATCTGATTTATTATACTCGTAAAAAAGTAACTTACGAGTTACTAACTCACGAGTATAATTATTGGAGGTGAGCGGATGAGTCAATTCTATTGCCGTGAGGATGAGCTTCGGAAGCTGAACAAGCGGTATGCGGGTGATAAGTTTGAGTGCGTTGTCATCTACGGTAGACGGCGTGTTGGGAAAACAGCACTGATTAACGAGTTCTGTAAGGATAAGCCTACCATTTTCTTCTCTGCTTTGAATACGACAGGAAAGGAAAATCTGGAGGCCCTCTCAAAGTCGATTATGAGCTTTGAGCGGCCGGATATGGAGTCTGCACCGGAGTTCAGGTCCTATGATGCTGCTTTGGATGAGCTGACAGCTCTTTCGAGGGAGAAACGGATTGTTTTTGTTATTGATGAGTATCCGTATCTTGCAAAAGCAAAGCCAGCCATTTCAGCGATGTTGCAGCACATCATCGACCACAAATGGACAGAGTCCAAGATGTACCTGATTCTTTGCGGTTCGTCTATGAGCTTTATGGAGAGTCAGGTGCTTGGTAAAGAAAGCCCACTGTACGGCAGACGAACCGGCCAGTTTAAGATTGAGCCGCTGGACTATAAAGAAACAGCGGTGTTCCATCCGAATCTATCCGCAGAAGACAATTCCCTGATTTATGGAATCACAGGAGGAGTTCCTCACTATATCAACAAGTTGGATGTGAGGGATAGGGTGGATGAAGCCTTGTTGGATAACTTCTTTGACCGTTCCAGTTATCTGTATGAGGAGCCGGGAAATCTGTTGAAACAGGAACTCCGGGAGCCAGCCATTTATAATGCAATCATCAAAGCGATAGCTGAGGGTGCTTCCCGAATGAATGATATCAAGATGAAAGTCGGTGAGGAAAATTCGGTTGTATCAAAATATCTGAAGACACTGATTGATCTTGGCATTGCCAAGAAGGAAACTCCGATTACAGAAAAACCGGGCAAGAAAACCATCTATCTGTTGGCTGATAACTTTTTCCGGTTCTGGTATCGGTTTGTGCCGGTTAATATGAGTGCCATTGACTCCGGCAGAATCGCAAAGACCTATCCGTATGCTGTAAAACAGTATCTTCCGGATTACATGGGTCTGATTTTTGAGAAGATGTGTCAGGATTATCTACTCTATTATTCGGATAGCCTTCCCATTGAGCTGAGTGAAATCGGTCAATGGTGGGGTACAGACCCGAAGAAGAAAAAGCAGATACAAATCGATATTGTCGGAACACCTATTGAGGGTAAGGACTATATCATTGGTTCGTGCAAGTACAGAAATGAGAAAATTGGCGTGGATGAACTTGATTTGATCAGGGATTATGCATCAGTTTTCGGAAAAGGCAACAACTATCACTATTATATCTTCTCTAAAGGCGGATTTACGGATGGACTTCTTCAGGCGCAGGAGCGCGGTGATGTTCAGCTGATAACACTGGAAGAACTTTACAAGTAAAAATTCCAATCAATCCTGCTGGTGAAAGCTGGCAGGGTATTTTTATGCCCATTTTTAGCCTGTCTGCCCTGTGCAGATGGGCTTTTTTCATGCCTGCGAGGAGGTGGTTACGCAAATGGCATCTACTGTGCTTTTATCGAGAGTGGAGTCCTGCAGGGGGATGTGACAACCTACAAGACAAACTTCGGTGTGACACTGACCTCAAAAGGAAACCGCAGAACGCTCACCAGTTTCATGGGCTATAAGCGGAGTGACCTGAACGGCAATGTGGTATATTATGTGCAGAGTTATGTTATATGTTGTGGGTGACGAGAAATACACATAGCAGGAGAGAGGTCAATATGAAAAAATTATCGTGGCTGTCGGTAGAAGATTATGGAACAACACCACTGGAAGTAATAATCGTGAGTGCAATGAAAGGGCATCTGGGACAAATGCCGGAGAGTAAAACATTGAAAAAGGTCGAGGAAGTCTTTGATCCAAAGGTCATCCGGCTGTTCGGTGAAGATGGCGTACCGATGCCCGTACAAAGCATTGTTGACGGAGCAAAGTTCGCTGCATTCATCAACGAAGCGGTAGCTAATGCAGTGAAACGGATGGAATCGGATACGAGCGATATCGGGCAGATCGCTTTGGAGGTACTGCGAGATATAGATGGAAAAGTGGTCGTTGAAACGATGAACCCGGAGTTCATGAGTTTCATCGAAGATGCGTACAGAAGTCTGCGATGGAGCAAGAATTAGCAAAAATTAAAAGTGAAGTGAAAATCTTTTTATCGTATCAATTACTTGATTATTTATATGTTTCATGCTATAATTTACAATTATTGTTCATATAGGAGAAAGATAATGAAAGACAGAATAACACATGAGCAGGAAGATGATTATATTGACATAGGGTTATTACTGCATGATTTATTCCGCGGTGCAAGAAAGTTCTGGTGGTTTTTAATCACGTTGATCATAATAGGAGTTTCAGCAGCTTTTCTTTATAGTCTTGGAAATTATAAACCCATGTATCAAAGTCAGGCTTCCTTCACAGTGACAACAAGTTACTCAGAGAATTCGAATTACGAGTATTCATACTCATTTGATCAGAAGACCGCAACACAGATGGCTGATACCTTTCCCTACATTCTGGAAAGTGAATTACTTACAGATATGGTAAAACAGGATTTGGATGTTGACATGATTAATGGCAGTATCACTGCAAGTGCGGTAGAAAATTCAAACTTGTTTTCACTGACAGTCACAAGTGATAATCCGGAAGATGCAAAAATGATTCTGGAATCAGTTATTAAAAATTATCCGACAGTTTCCCAATATGTTATTGGTGATACAATGCTGAATATGATCCAGGCACCAAATTTGCCAACGGAGCCTTATAATAAAAGAAACCATTGGGACGCAGCTGCAAAAGGTGCAGCCTTTGGTGCAGTTCTGGGTCTTCTTTTCTTATGCCTTTACGCGCTGACACGAAAGACAATTCGAAAAGAAGAGGAAATTGCGGAAATGTTGAATGTCCAGTGCCTCGGTATTATTCCGAAAGTAGAATTTAAAAAAAGCCGGATGAAGAAGAATCAGGAACTGTCGATTCATAATGAAAAAACGGGAGAATTTTTTCATGAATCGATTCGGGCCGTTGCGCTTCGTCTTTTCGGAGAAATGCAGAAAAAAAATGAGAAGATTCTTATGGTAACCAGTACTTTGCCAGAGGAGGGAACAACTTCCATTGCAAGAAATCTGGCATATGCATTGTCCGAGATGAATAAAAAAGTTCTTTTTATTGATGCCGGTCGCAAAGATAAAAAGGAAAGAGATGTAAAATATGGTTTGCAGCAGCTTTTGAGCGGTCAGTGTACAGCGAAGGAAGGTGGATTATATTATTCTGGATTCTCCGCCGATGCTTATTACATCGGATGTGGAAGCTCTGGCTCAATTAGCAGATGTCACATTGTTAGTTGTTCGCCAGGATTATACTATGGTCAGTGATATTAATGATTGTATTAATTTACTTCAGCAGAAGAAATCAGATTTTGCTGGTTATGTTCTGAATGATTATCGGGAGATTTTTTCAGATAACAGAAAAATCAGTGCATCCAATAAGCACGGGTCTCACAGATATTAAAATAAGCAGGGAATACCGGCTCAGGGAAGCAGGTTTTCCCTGTTTTAGCTTTTATTTGTATTTTTTCAGATACTTTTCCTGTTCCAGATCACTCACTTTCCGATCATAGTCAGTTTGGGCATGACAGCAGCAAAACAGTAAAAATCCAATGATAAGAAAGATAAGGGCAGCAATAAAAATCGACATAGCATCTCCTTGTCTTACAGATATTTATATTTATAATTATATAAAAACATTGAAGTTCTATTCATTTTTTGTTCAAGCAGGACACAAAGAAAATGACAAATATTGGACCAGGTGCTTATAATGAAACAGTGAAGATAGATGAGAGATAAAAAAGAAAAATCAACTGAATCTAAGAAAACAAAAAATACAGAAAAATAACAATTGAGCAGGAATCAAAGGAGAAAGGATTAGATTGATGAAAACAGAAATTACAGAATTACTTGGAATTGAATATCCGATCATTCAGGGCGGTATGGCCTGGGTGGCTGACTATCATCTTGCGGCAGCTGTGTCAAACGCAGGCGGTCTTGGTCTGATCGGCGCATCTGCCGCACCGGCAGAATGGGTTCGCGAACAGGTTCGTGAAGCTAAGAAACTGACCGACAAACCATTCGGCGTTAATATTATGCTGATGAATCCTCACGCAGATGATATTGCAAAAGTTATTGTGGAAGAGGGCGTCAAAGTAGTTACAACAGGCGCTGGTACACCGGAAAAATATATGCAGATGTGGAAAGAGGCCGGTGTGGTTGTAATACCGGTAATTGCCAGTGTGGCGTTTGCAAAACGTATGCAGCGCTGTGGTGCGGATGCAGTTGTAGCGGAAGGCTGTGAGTCCGGCGGACATATTGGTGAACTGACAACCATGGCATTGGTTCCGCAGGTCGTAGATGCGGTAAGTATTCCGGTTATTGCAGCTGGAGGAATCGGAGATGGACGTGGTGTTGCAGCGGCCTTTATGCTTGGTGCAAAAGCGGTTCAGATGGGAACCCGTTTTGTAGTTACAAAAGAAGCTGTCGTGCATGAAAACTACAAAGAAAGAATTATAAAAGCAAAAGATATCGATACGAAAGTGACCGGCCGTTCAACTGGTCATCCGGTGCGGGCCCTTCGCAATGATATGACGAAGAAATATCTGGAGCTGGAGCAGCAGGGTGTCAGTCTGGAAGAACTGGAAATGCTGGCTTCCGGAAGCCTGAGAAAAGCAGTTGTTGAGGGAGATGTAAAAACCGGAAGTGTCATGGCTGGACAGATCGCGGGCATGATGAAAGAAGAACTTACCTGCAAGGAAGTGATTGAAAAAATCATGCAGGAATGCGAACTGCTGATGAATAAAGAATACAAAACGAACAGATTGTAAAGACATACATTTCGTGAAGGATGCAGAAAATAAGAAACTTCTGAATACAGATAAATATTCATGTGAAAATATAAATTCAGATAACAGAATAAAAAACTGAATTATATCATAGTTTTAATGGAACTTACCGAAACCATATTTTTGAAGTAGGGCATTACTTATTTCAAGGATATGGTTTTTGCGTTCTAATCATTTTTTATAAATCATATAATTTAGATAGTATTGAAATTTATAAGATTTTGAGGTATTATTTTTATGAAAGGAAATTACTTCGTGAAATACGAAGAAATACACAAAGGAGAAAAGGCTATGATAATAATGGATATTAAGATAAATAATTTATATGCATTTAAAAATTTCCATATGAATATGTCTTATCCGAAAAAAATAGTAGGCTCAAGTATAGCAGGAGAATACCTGGAAAACAGGCCCAACTTTCGTTATAAGAAAGTTAATATTATTATGGGCGGAAATGCAACGGGAAAAACGTCTCTTGGAAAAATTTTGATGCGTTTCACAAATTATTTTGATAATGGAAATTATAATCTTTTTACCGAAATTATTGATGAAAGGGATAAAGAAGCATCTCTGGTTGTGGATTTTGTTACTGATGCGGACAGACTGTATCGGTTTAAAATGCACATTTTACCATGTGGGTCTGATAAATATACGGATGAAGATGTTGATATCCGGTTGTTCTATACAGTGATAAACCAGAAAGACAATTATGAGACATGTGTGGGAAGGTTAAATGAAGGAGATTTTCAGAATATAGCATATGAAGATATAGAAATAGAAACAAGAGGATGGCATTTTTCTTATCCATATGATTCGTGGAAAAAAACAGGTTCCTATTTGATAGAAGATGATGAGAATTACCTTTATATTTTGGAACAGATTATGAAAACGCTTGATCCTTCAATCCGTGAAGTTATAAAATTGAAAGAATTAGATAATACATATGCAATAAAATTAAAGAATCATTCTGTTATCATTCAGGAGGGAAAGATTTCGAATGGACGGCTTCTTTCCAGTGGTACAAAAGCTGGTATTGATATTTCATATATTATCGCATCTCTTGTATGTGATAAACATGATTTGTATTACTGTGATGAGCTATTCTCCTATATAAATAGTGATATTGAAAAAGCATGTCTTTCTATTATGATAGAAAAATTAACGGATAGAAAACAACTTTTTTTCACTACACACAATACAGATGTGTTGGATATGCAGCTTCCGAAACATTCGTTCACTTTTTTGAAAAAAGATGCAGAAGATATTAATATGCCCATAAAATGTGTTTATGCTGGGAATTTTTTAAAACGTAATACAGATTCTTTAAAACATGCGGTTGAAAATGATTTGTTTTGTACAGTTCCGGAACTGCATAGGCTGTACGAAATTGCTGACCTCTGAATTATATAGGGAGGTACGTATGAGCAAAAGAGTATTTTATCAGTATTATGTGGAAGGTCCGGATGATAAATGCGTTTTAAATGCTTTGAAGAGTGAACTTCGATGTATCGAATCAGGAAAAGTGGAGATATTCAATGTTGTTCAGGAACGATTTAATGCAGCACGAATCCGTACGTTAAAACAAAATACAGTTGTAATCCTTGTGTATGACACAGATGTGGAAGTTACGGATACTTTGCGGTGGAATATAAATTTTTTAAATAAACAAAGTGTTGTAAAAGAAGTTTTATGCATTCCGCAGGTAAAAAATCTTGAAGAAGAATTAAAATACGCTTGTCAGGTAAAACATATTGGAGAGATTACCCATAGTAATACAAAAACGGATTATAAAAGAGATTTGATTAAATGTACAAATTTGGCGAATCGATTAAAAGCATGCAAATTTGATGCAGCACGGATGTGGAGCCGTTCGGCGATAAATACATTCAATGAATTTGGCAATGATGCAGAAAAAATTAAATTATAAAGTACCAGAAAGGAAAAACCCATGAATCATTTAGATATCAACCAGATAAAAGAAATCATCCCCCATCGCCACCCCTTTTTGCTGGTGGACTATATAGAAGATTATGAACCAGGTCAATACGCAGTTGGCTGCAAATGCGTAACTTACCGCGAAGACTTTTTTGCGGGACATTTTCCCCAGGAACCGATCATGCCAGGCGTGCTGATCATCGAAGCACTGGCGCAGGTAGGCGCAGTAGCAATTTTGAGCATGGAAGAAAACAGGGGAAAAATCGCTTACTTTGCGGCCATAAACAAATGTAAGTTCAAAGGAAAAGTAGGACCGGGTGATAAGCTGAAGCTGGAAACCAGAATGATAAAAAATAAGGGGCCGGTGGGCATCGGCGAAGCCATTGCATCTGTAGATGGCAAAGTGGTGGCCAGCGCGGAACTGACTTTTATGCTCTCGTAAGCCGAAAAACATTGGAAATCCGCCCTGTTCGGGCTGCTTTCTCATGTTTTGCGGGTCTCAAAGTCACA
>JAXJSH010000004.1:0-21995 GCA_036310185.1 Lachnospiraceae bacterium
ACTCCCACAATCCTGCCCCATATTCGGATATCGTGGTGCAGATGCCCCACTTTTATCCTCATATTGGGGCGGGTCATTAAGCCTTAAAACCACTCATGTGCAAGCACATCGTGGTTTCAGGCTTTTGACCCTGGTATCATTTAATTAGTATAGCACAGAAATTATGCTTGTGGAACACTGTAAATTGTGATAACATATGTAGTATTAAAAACCATGTGTTGCGGTGAGGGAGACTCCGTGATCGGAAGGAGAGTTATAAAATTATGAAATATAGAATCGTGGTAGACAGTTGTGGAGAACTGACAGAGGAGCTGAAAAAGGATGAGAGACTGGTATCAGCCCCTCTTTCCATGCGGGTCGGTGAAGAAGAAATCATGGATGACGAAACCTTTGATCAGGCTTCCTTTCTGCAGAAAGTGGCAGCCTGTCCGGAATGTCCGAAATCGGCCTGTCCGTCACCGGAGTATTATCAAAAAGCATATGACTGCGGAGCAGAACACATTTATGCGGTTACTTTATCTGCGGAACTGAGCGGTTCTTATAACAGTGCACTTCTCGGTATGAATCTTTTTATGGAAGAACATCCGGAGGTAAAAGGGCATGTGTTCAATTCCTGTTCTGCATCCGTAGGGGAGACGCTGATCGCCATGAAGATCATGGAACTGGAAGAGCAGGGGCTTCCTTTTGAAGAAATTGTTGAAAAAACGGAAGCATACATTGACGGACAGAACACATATTTTGTCCTGGAAAACCTGGAAACACTGCGCAAAAACGGACGATTGAGCAAGACAAAAGCCCTGGTGGCGTCTGCACTTAAGATCAAGCCGGTCATGGGCGCAACAAAAGAGGGTATTATCTGTCAGCTGGGTCAGGCACGTGGGATTAACAAAGCGCTGGTGAAGATGGTGGATACAATTGTGGCTGCGACTGCTGACAGCGGAAATAAAATTCTCGGCATAAGCTACTGCAATTGCCGTGAACGTGCGGAAATGGTAAAAGATGCACTTTTGTCCCGCATGAACGTGAAGAAGGTGGTGCTTCTGGATACGGCAGGGATCAGCAGTATGTATGCCAATGATGGGGGAATAATTGTTGCCATTTAAATTCATTTGTTGTATAATGTCTTAAGATGATCAAAAGATCGGTAAGATACGGAACAAAAAGGAGATTAAGTCAATGAGTCAGGAAAAAGTTGATAAGTATAAAGAGTACAAAGCCAATAAACAGGAAATCTGGAAAAGAGAAAAGATGATACATCGTCTGGAACTTGGCGGTGCGGCGCTGATCTGTGTTGCTTTTCTTGGATGGATCGGATATTCGGTCTATGACAAGGCTGTGAACCCGGATGACGGGCTGGGAATCAATGCAGTTGAGATCGATGCTGGTGCAATCGACGATTATATTGCAACGCTTAGTGCGGAATAAGAAAGAGATTTTACGGTGTGGCTGATGCTGCACCGTTTTTTTAAGGAAAAAAGGATTGCTTTTTCAAAATCCGGAACGTAAAAAAGACCTCCCAGACAGGGAGGTCCTTTTTGTCAATGTTGTTTATTATAATTTTTCTACGTTAGCAGCCTGCATTCCGCGTGCGCCTTCTGTCAAATCATAAGATACAGCCTGACCTTCTTCCAGAGTCTTGAATCCTTCTCCGTTGATAGCTGAGAAATGTACGAATACGTCGTTTCCGTCTTCTCCGGTGATGAATCCATAACCTTTTTCAGCGTTGAACCATTTTACAGTTCCCTTGTTCATGATGTTCCCTCCATAAAAATAAAAAAATACTAGGTCTCTCTGGAAAATTTTTGCTTCGTAAAAAACAGAAATTATCTAGAACCTTTTATCAAGTTGATTATACGTGGAAAATATGGCAAAGTCAAGGAAAAGTTCAGTGTTTTCAGAAAATTAGAACAACGCTACATACTTGAATTGGAGAACGTTTTCGTGTATGATAGAATGAATCAAAGATGTTGGGGCAAAAGGTATTTTGACCCTGGTATCAATTAAAGAATGTTTCAAAATAGAAAAACCATTTTACAAACAAATGGAAAAAATCCGGGAGGGTCATATGATTAACAAACTTATTGAAAACATTAAAAAAACAAATGCACCGATTGTGGTAGGACTGGATCCTATGCTGGATTACGTTCCAAAACATATTCAGGACAAAGCCTATGCAGAATACGGCGAGACTCTGGAAGGTGCGGCAGAAGCAATCTGGCAGTTTAATAAAGGAATTGTGGATGCAACTTACGATCTGATCCCGGCTGTAAAGCCACAGATTGCCATGTACGAACAGTTTGGCATTCCGGGTCTGACTGCATTTAAGAAAACCGTTGACTATTGTCACGAAAAAGGTCTTGTGGTGATCGGTGATATCAAGCGCGGTGATATCGGTTCCACGTCCGCTGCCTATGCAGTTGGTCATATCGGAAAAGTACAGGTGGGAAGCAAAACCTGTGTACCCTTTGACGAAGATTTTGTAACGGTAAATCCGTATCTTGGTTCGGATGGTGTGAATCCGTTTATCAAAGTATGTCAGGAAGAAAACAAAGGTCTCTTTATCCTGGTCAAGACATCCAATCCGTCCAGCGGTGAGTTCCAGGATCAGCTGGTCAATGGCCGTCCGCTCTACGAACTGGTAGGCGAGCAGGTTGCAAAATGGGGTGAGACCTGCATGGGCGATACCTACAGCAATATCGGTGCAGTAGTTGGTGCCACTTATCCGGAGATGGGCAAGATCCTGCGTAAAATCATGCCGAAGACCTTTATTCTGGTTCCAGGCTACGGTGCGCAGGGCGGAAAAGGAAAAGATCTGGTTCACTTCTTTAACGAAGACGGACTTGGAGCGATCATCAACTCTTCCAGAGGTATTATTGCAGCTTACAAGCAGGAAGCTTATGCACAGTTTGGTGAAGAAAATTATGCGGATGCATCCAGAGCAGCCGTTATTGATATGCAGAAAGATATAGCAGGAGCATTAGGATGAAAAAGAAAGAACTTGCAGCAGTGATCAGTCAGGAATGTATTGCCGCGGACATTTACAGCATGTGGCTTGAGACCGGGGCAGCAGAAACCGCAAAACCGGGTCAGTTTATTTCAATGTATACGGATGACGGAAGCAAACTGCTTCCCCGTCCCATCAGTATCTGCGAGATTGACGCAGAAAATAGAAAACTGCGCGTGGTATACCGCGTGACCGGAGAAAAGACCGGAACAAAAGAATTTTCCATGAAAAAAGCCGGAGATACCATTCCGGTTGTGGGTCCCCTTGGCAATGGCTTTCCGCTGGAGGAAGGAAAAGGGAAAAAGGCATTTCTTATGGGCGGCGGAATCGGTGTGCCGCCGATTCTGGAGCTGGCAAAACAGCTTGACTGTGAAGAAAAACAGATCGTTGTGGGATACCGCAACGAGCAGACCTTTTTGAAAGAACAGTTTGAAGAAAACGGAACATTATATATTTCCACAGAAGACGGCAGCGTGGGAACAAAGGGAAATGTTATGGATGCCATTCGGGAGAATGCGCTGTCAGCAGATATTATCTATGCCTGCGGACCGACCCCGATGCTTCGCGCCATCAAAGCATATGCCGAGGAAAACGGAATTACCTGTTATATTTCTCTGGAAGAGCGTATGGCCTGTGGAATCGGTGCATGTCTTGCCTGTGTCTGTAAGACAAAAGAAGTGGATCACCACAGCAATGTGCATAACAAAAGAATCTGTAAAGATGGTCCCGTATTCCTGTCAACGGAGGTGGAAATCTGATGAACTTAAGCGTAAAAATTGCAGGTGTAGAATGGAAAAATCCGGTGACCGTGGCATCCGGAACCTTTGGCTCCGGCGCAGAATATGCGGAATTTGTTGATCTGAACGGTCTTGGCGCAGTGACTACAAAAGGTGTAGCGAACGTTCCGTGGCCCGGCAATCCGACTCCCCGTGTGGCAGAAGTATACGGCGGTATGATGAATGCCATCGGTCTTCAGAATCCGGGTATTGACGTATTTTGTAAAAGAGATATCCCTTTCCTTCGCCAGTATGACACGAAGATAGTGGTAAATGTCTGTGGAAAATCTGTGGAAGATTACTGTGAAGTAGTGGAACGTCTGGCAGATGAAGATATTGATATGATGGAGATCAATATTTCCTGTCCGAATGTAAAAGAAGGCGGCATTGCTTTCGGTCAGAACCCCAAGGCGGCAGAGGAAATCACAAAAGCAGTGAAAAAGTATGCAAAACAGCCGGTGATCATGAAATTGAGTCCGAACGTGACCGACATCACAGAGATGGCAAAAGCTGTGGAAGCCGGCGGAGCAGATGCAGTTTCTCTGATCAATACGCTGACTGGAATGAAGATTGATATCAACCGCAGAACCTTTGCTGTGGCAAATAAAACAGGCGGCGTGTCCGGCCCCATCGTGAAACCGATCGCAGTGCGTATGGTTTACCAGGTGGCCCATGCGGTTCAGGTGCCGATTATCGGTATGGGCGGCATTGCAAGCGCAGAAGATGCCATCGAGTTTATTCTGGCAGGTGCCACTGCAGTATCGGTGGGAACCGCCAATTTCTTTAATCCGGGTGTCACCGCAGAGATCGTAAAAGGCATCGAAGATTATATGAGAAAATACAATGTTGCGGATATTAACGATCTGATTGGCGCAGTACGTGATTGAAAATCACGGAAACATATGGTAGAATCGGAATAGATTCAGAGCAGAAGGGTGAAAATCCTTAAAATACAGGAGGTTTTAGATAATATGGAAGCATACAAACAGGAATTTATCGAGTTTATGATCGATTGTAATGTACTGAAATTCGGAGATTTTGTGACAAAGAGCGGAAGAAAGACACCGTTTTTCGTAAACACCGGTTTTTACCGTACCGGCGCACAGCTCCGCAAGCTGGGTCAGTATTATGCAAAAGCCATCGAGCAGGCATTCGGTCTTGACTTCGATGTTTTATTCGGACCGGCATACAAAGGTATTCCGCTTACCGTTGCAGCATCCATGGAAATCAGCGATGTTTACGGAAAGGACATCAAATACTGTTCCAACCGTAAAGAAGTGAAAGACCACGGTGATAAAGGCATCCTGCTGGGAAGTCCGATCGCAGACGGCGATAAAGTTGTGATCATCGAGGATGTTACAACAGCCGGAACCTCTATTCAGGAAACTTTGCCGATCATCAAAGCACAGGGCGATGTGGATGTACTTGGACTGGTTGTTTCCGTTGACCGTATGGAACGGGGACAGGGAACCAAGAGCGCATTAAAAGAGATTGAAGAAAAATACGGACTGAAAACTACTGCCATTGTAACAATGCAGGATGTGGTAGAACATTTGTATAACAAAGAGTACAAAGGAAAAGTGATTATCGATGATACCATCAAAGCTGCCATTGATGCATATTATGCTCAGTACGGAGCGCAGTAGGAGGTTCTATGAACGAAAAAGTATATAAAACCATGTCGCGCAGCGGAGCCTGGAATCTGGCAATCGGCGTAGTCGTTATGGTGACCGGCATCGCATCCGGTGTGATGCTGATCGTAAACGGCGCGAAACTGCTCAAACAGAAATATCAGATTACGTTTTAGGTGGACGTTGTGAAAAATTGTACTAAAAAGCAAATTAGATTAGCAGGGGGAATACTCTTTGTGGGATATATTCTTCTGCTAATCTATTTTCTGTTTTTCGCAGAATGGTACGGAAGAGGGCAGAGTGTACAGACAGAACTGCATTACAATTTTGTTCCGCTGCTGGAAATCAGAAGATTCTGGACATATCGGGAGACACTTGGGTTCTGGCCGGTATTTTTAAACCTGGCCTGTAATGTGATCGGCTTCATACCCTTTGGGTTTATCCTGCCGATTCTGGCCAGATCCATGCGGAAGGGCATCGGAGTAGTGATGTTCGGATGTATCCTGAGTGTATTTATTGAATGTATGCAGCTGATTTTAAAAGTTGGGTGCTGTGATGTGGATGATGTGATTTTGAATACAGTGGGGGTCGCAGTCGGATATATCATGTTTTTGGTTTGTGACTGCATAAGGAGACTTGTAAATGGCAAAAAGACAAAAGTATAAATTTGCGAAAAAGGAATATGCGAAGAAAGGTGTTTTTTCTTCTGGGCTGGCAGCCGTCAGTCTGCTGCTTTTTGTGGCCTCCTGTGTGTTGTCTTTGGGATTCCGGGGAGCAGCAGGAGTTTATGTGGGAGGTATTGCGCTGATGGCAATGCTTTTTTCGGTTTATGGATTTTATACGGGGCTGGCCGGCTTTTCGGAAAAAAACTGTTCTCACGCATTTTGTATTGCGGGTGCCATTGCAAACGGTATTCTGATGGTTATCTGGCTGGCACTTTTCCTGGTAGGAGTATAAAAAATGGATGAACGTCTCAAGAAACAGCTTGAATTTATTGTAGAAGTAGATAAAATAAAGAATATCGGCAGACAGACTTATCTTTCTGACGGAAAAAGGAAAGAAAACGATGCGGAACATTCCTGGCATATTGCACTGATGGCCTTTCTGTTAAACGAATATGCCAATGACGGGGTTGATGTACTGAAAGTGATGACAATGGTACTGATTCACGATATCGTGGAGATTGATGCCGGTGATACCTATGCTTATGATGCGGAGGGAAACAAGACCAAAGAAGCCCGCGAAAAAGCGGCAGCAAAACGGATTTTTGGCCTGCTTCCGGACGACCAGGGAGAATATCTGAAATCTCTGTGGGAAGAATTTGAAGCATATGAAACCATGGAGGCAAAGTTTGCCCATGTGATGGATAATCTTCAGCCGCTGCTTTTGAATGATGCCTCTGACGGAAAGTCATGGGTGGAGCATCAGGTAAAAAAATCGCAGCCATATAAAAGAAATGAACGCATTCCGGAAGGTTCACAAAAACTGTGGGAACCCATGGAACAGATTATTTTGAAACATGTGGAAAAGGGCAATTTGCTGGATGAGTAATAAATGAGGAGAGATCTTTTGCAGGATATGAATATCTTGGAGGATGAAAAAATGATACTTGAGCGATATGAGATGGCGATGGACCGGATTGCGGAAGTAAAAACAGATGCAACGGTAATTCTGCCTTATCGCGATTTTTTTGAACGAACGGCCGAATTCCTTCTTTTGATCCGGGAATTTCTTGAAAAAAAAGAAGAGATTGCGGGCGGAAGTCTGGAATTGCAGAAACAGTGGAATCAGAAGTTATATGCAGATATTTTGCCGGAACATTATGATACTTCTTACGGAAATCCGGCTTATGCAGGCCGGATGCTCGGTGAGACATATGGACCGGTTTTATCTGCGGTGTATGCAGAGATACGCGGTGCGGTTGTCTATGCTTTTGAGGATCGGATGTGGGATATCACAGTCCTTTGTGAACTGTTTTTGGAAATTTACAACGATTTTGAGGAGGAAGAAATTCCTTCTGCCGAGTCGGTAAAAAAGATTTTTTACTGGTATGTCAGCGATTACAGCGAGGAATTTTCGGATCAGCGCATCCGTGCCATGCTGGATCCTTCCTGTGATTTTGCCGCAAAGATTATTATGGGATCTGATCTGAATGATCTTCGGTATCTGTATCGTTTCGGCGAATATATTTCAGAAAATGAGCTGAAAATGGCGGCATTTCTGAATACACTTTCCCGGGAAGAAATTGATGCCATGGCACGCACCTATACAGAGGGCTATCGCATTGGTTTTGTAAATGGCGGAAAAGACATTGCGAAGAAAAAAGTGGTGAATATCCGCTATAACCTTGGATTTGAGCGAATGATCCGTGCAGCTGTTATACAGTTTGAGGCGATGGGGCTGAAACCGACCATTTATCGTTATGCCACCCATCTTTTCAATAAAAAACAGCATATTCGTATTGGTTATACGGGGGCAGTCCCAAATAAGCAGTATGATTATGATCATCGCGGCGACGATGCGCTGCTTTTGGATGATGACTTTGTTCAGCGTAAGCTTCGTGTGATGCAGAATACTTACGAGAACTATAAAGAACTGGCAGCTGTCCATGGAGGACCGGCGGTGGTCGAAATATTCGGAGAAAAGCCTTTTGTGCCGGAGACAAAACCGGAGGCACTGACATTGTCGGAAAACCAGCAGAAACGAAAAGTTGCCATGGGCAATCAGGAGGGACAGATTACCAACCGCTATATCAAAGGAGAAGAGCGCAGTTTTACGATTATTGCGTATCCGATACCGGAGATTGGCGCTCAGTTCGAAGACATTTTCAAAGATACGGTAAAAATCAATACGCTGGATTATAAGAAATATGAAAAAATCCAGCAGACGATCATAAATGCTCTGGATAAAGGCACCGCAGTCCGTATCAAGGGTTCCGGTGAAAACCGGACGGATCTGACCGTATGCCTGCAGGAACTGAAAAATCCGGAAAAAGAGACAATCTTTGAAAACTGTGTGGCCGATGTGAACATTCCTGTGGGAGAAGTTTTTACATCACCGAAACTGACCGGAACCAATGGCGTGCTGCACGTCAGTCAGGTATATTTAAATGAACTGCAGTATCGCGATCTGTGCATTACGTTCCGGGATGGAAAGACAGCAGAGTACAGCTGCAGCAATTTTGACAGCGAAGAAGAAAATAAGAAATATGTATTGGAAAATGTTCTGTATCACCGTCCGTGGCTGCCCCTTGGGGAATTTGCCGTCGGCACCAACACTACTGCATATGTAGTGGCCAGAAAATATAAAATACAGGACAAGATGCCGATCCTGATTGCAGAGAAAATGGGTCCCCATTTCGCAGTGGGCGATACCTGCTACAGCTGGCAGGAGGATACACCGGTTTACAATCAGGACGGAAAAGAGATCATAGCCAGAGACAATGAGGTTTCCATATTGAGAAAGACCGATCTGGATCAGGCATATTTCGGATGTCATACCGATATTACAATTCCCTATGAGGAGTTGGAATATATAAAAATACTGCACAAGGACGGGACAGAAGTGCCGATCATTGAAGACGGCCGATTTGTCCTGCCGGGCACAGAAGAATTAAACACACCACTTGAGGAGGAAAAAACATGGCAAAAGTAGGTATTGTTATGGGCAGCGATTCTGATATGCCGGTTATGGCGAAAGCCGCTGACGTATTGGAAAAATTAGGAGTGGATTTTGAGATGACGATTATCTCCGCTCACAGAGAACCTGATGTGTTTTTCGAATATGCAAAAACAGCAGAGAGTAAAGGTTGGAAAGTAATCATTGCAGGTGCAGGTATGGCGGCACATCTGCCGGGCATGTGCGCAGCAATTTTCCCGATGCCGGTTATCGGTATCCCGATGCACACCACATCCCTGGGAGGAAGAGATTCCCTTTATTCCATCGTACAGATGCCCACCGGTATTCCGGTAGCTACCGTGGCGATCAACGGCGGAGCAAACGCAGGTATCCTTGCAGCGAAAATTCTGGCAACATCAGACGATGAACTGCTGGCAAGACTGAAAGAATATTCTGCAAACATGAAAGCAGAAGTAGAAGCAAAAGCAGAAAAACTGGCCCAGGTGGGTTACAAAGAATATACAAAATAAGGAGAAGAACCATGGATTACAAGAAAGCAGGCGTTGATATTGAAGCGGGTTACAAATCCGTAGAACTGATGAAAGAACACATTAAAAAGACAATGAGACCGGAAGTACTGACCAACATCGGCGGATTTTCCGGTGCATTTTCCATGAGTGCATTCAAAGATATGGAAAAACCTACTCTGGTATCCGGTACAGATGGTGTCGGTACAAAGCTGAAACTGGCGTTTATTATGGATAAACACGATACCGTAGGCATTGACTGTGTAGCTATGTGTGTAAATGATATTGCATGTGCAGGCGGCGAACCGCTGTTTTTCCTTGATTATATCGCATGTGGAAAGAACTATCCGGAAAAAATCGCTTCCATCGTAAAAGGTGTAGCAACCGGATGTGAACAGTCCAGTGCAGCACTGATCGGCGGCGAGACTGCTGAAATGCCGGGATTCTATCCGGAAGATGAATACGATCTGGCTGGTTTTGCCGTAGGTATCGTAGATGAAAAAGACCTGATCACAGGAAAAGACTTAAAAGACGGAGATGTTCTGATCGGTATGGCTTCCTCCGGTGTACACAGCAACGGATTTTCACTGGTTCGTAAAGTATTTGAGATGACAAAGGAATCTCTGGATACTTACTATGATGAGCTGGGAACAACCCTTGGTGAAGCGCTGATCGCTCCCACAAAAATTTATGTAAAAGCCCTCAGAAGCATCAAAGAAGCAGGCGTGCGTGTACGTGCATGCAGCCACATCACAGGCGGCGGTTTCTATGAAAACATTCCGAGAATGCTTTGCGATGGCATGAAAGCGGTTGTGAAAAAAGACAGCTATCCGATTCCGCCAATCTTTACCCTTTTAGCAAAAACCGGCGGTATTGAAGAAAAAATGATGTACAATACCTACAACATGGGTCTTGGTATGATCGTTGCAGTAGATAAAGATGATGTAGAAAAGACCATGGAAGCAATCAAAGCAGCAGGCGAAACACCTTACGTAGTTGGACATATTGAGGCAGGAGAAAAAGGAGTAGAAGTATGCTGAAAATAGCAGTGCTTGTGTCCGGAGGCGGAACAAACCTTCAGGCAATCATTGATGCGATCGCATCGGGAAAAATAACAAATACAGAGATTTCCGTAGTAATCAGCAACAATCCAAATGCATATGCGCTGGAGCGTGCAAAAAAAGCGGGTATTCAGACGGAAGTTCTGGTGCCGAAGACTTTTGAAAACAGGGACGCATTTAACAAACAGCTTCTTCAGACCATTCAGTCCTACAGTGTCGGTGCAATCGTGCTTGCGGGCTGTCTGCTGACCATTCCGGATATTCTGGTTCAGTGCTACCCGGAAAAAATCGTGAACATTCATCCGTCTCTGATCCCGGCATTCTGCGGAGAAGGCTATTATGGACTGAAAGTGCATGAAGCCGTATTAAAACGGGGATGTAAGGTGACCGGTGCTACGGTTCACTTTGTGGACAGCGGACTGGATACCGGCCCGATTATCATGCAGAAAGCAGTTGCGGTAAAAGAAGACGATACACCGGAAAAACTGCAGCGCCGTGTTATGGAGGAAGCAGAATGGGAACTTCTTCCGAGTGCGATTAATCTGATTGCAAACGGAAAAGTGAAAGTAGTCAATGATTATGTACGCATAGAGGAGTAAACATAAGATGAAAGTATTGATTGTTGGTAGTGGCGGAAGAGAACACGCAATTGCAGCCAGCGTTGCAAAAAGTGAAAAAGTAGACAAAATCTACTGTGCACCGGGGAATGCCGGTATCGCACAGCTGGCAGAATGTGCTGCAATCGGAGCAATGGAATTTGATAAAATCGTTGCTTTTGCAAAAGAAAAGGAAATTGATCTGGTTATTGTGGGTATGGATGATCCGCTGGTTGGCGGTCTGGTGGATGAACTGGAAGCAGCTGGTATCCGTGCATTTGGACCGAGAAAAAATGCGGCAATTCTGGAAGGCTCCAAGGCTTTTTCAAAAGATCTGATGAAAAAATACAATATCCCGACTGCTGCATATGAGAATTTTGATGATCCGGAAAAAGCCCTCGCTTATCTGGAAACTGCAAAATTCCCGATCGTATTAAAGGCGGACGGACTGGCTCTTGGCAAAGGCGTATTGATCTGCAGCAGCCTGGAAGAGGCAAAAGCAGGTGTTGCTGAGATCATGCTGGATAAAAAATTCGGTACAGCCGGAAATACCATGGTTATTGAAGAATTCATGACCGGTCGTGAAGTTTCCGTTTTATCATTTGTGGATGGAAAAACCATCAAACCGATGACTTCTGCACAGGATC
The DNA here is from genome assembly GCA_036310185.1 of Lachnospiraceae bacterium. Lineage (GTDB taxonomy): Bacteria > Bacillota > Clostridia > Lachnospirales > Lachnospiraceae > JALENY01. Next base: position 11,861 of record JAXJSH010000004.1, read on the forward strand.
ACAAACGTGCAGGTGACGGTGATACCGGCTTAAATACGGGCGGTATGGGAACTTTTTCACCGAGTCCGTTCTATACGGAAGAAGTGGATGCATTCTGCAAAAAATACATTTATCAGGCAACTGTGGATGCGATGGCAGCAGAAGGCCGCGAATTCAAGGGAATCATTTTCTTTGGTCTCATGCTTACGGAAGATGGTCCGAAAGTGCTGGAATACAATGCCCGTTTCGGTGACCCGGAAGCACAGGTAGTACTTCCGAGAATGAAAACAGATCTGATCGAAGTGGCAGAAGCATGTATCGACGGTACACTGGATCAGGTGGACCTTCAGTTCGAAGACAACGCTGCCGTATGTGTTGTACTGGCATCCGACGGATATCCGGTAAAATATGAAAAAGGATTCCCGATCGAAGGTCTGGATGAGTTCGATAAACATGAAGGTTATTATTGTTTCCATGCAGGAACAAAAAATGCAGATGGTCAGATCGTGACAAACGGCGGCCGTGTACTTGGCGTAACTGCAAAAGGAAAAGATCTGAAGGAAGCCCGTGCAAACGCGTATGCGGCAACCGAATGGGTAAAATTTGATAACAAATATATGCGTCATGATATCGGAAAAGCGATTGATGAAGCATAAAGCCGGAAAATGTGGGGCGTGCGAAAGCACGTCCCTTTTTTACGGAAATTTGAAAGCGATTGCACAGAAAGCAAATGCTGCAGATCAGTTTCTGGCTGACAGGTGCATATCTGTACAGAAAATATGATTGTATTTGAATAAGAACAATTGAAATGTCAATTGTTAAAACATGTGTCTTGTCAGGTGAAAAGAAATGTGCTATACTCCAACAAGTGTGTGAAGAATAAGCCGCATATGCGGCAGAATCGAGGATAATATGACTATTCAGGAAGAGATTAAGAAACGGAAAGAAGAAAAGGGTGCAGTGATTCTGGCTCATTATTATGTGAGACCGGAAGTGCAGGAAATTGCAGATTACATAGGGGATTCTTTTTATCTGAGTAAAGTTGCGGCAGAGCTGGAGAATCCGATTATTGTCTACTGCGGTGTTTCCTTTATGGGTGAGAGCGGATGTCTTTTAAACCCGCAGAAAAAAGTTTTGATGCCGGATCTGTCAGCGGACTGCCCGATGGCACATATGGTGCGGAAAGAAGATGTGGATGCAGCCAGAGAAAAATACGAAGACCTGGCGGTTGTCTGTTACATAAATTCCACTGCAGAGATCAAATCCTGGTCAGACGTAAGTGTTACATCCGCAAATGCGGTTAAGATCGTAAAAAATCTCCCAAACAAAAATATTTTATTTATCCCGGATAAAAATCTTGGCCGTTATGTTGCTGCCCAGGTTCCGGAAAAGAATGTGATGCTGGTAGACGGCTGCTGTCCCATCCATGAAGCCATTTCGGCAGATGAGATTCGTCAGCTGAAAGCGGAGCATCCGGAAGCAGAGATTCTGGTACATCCGGAATGCTGCGAGGAAGTAAACGCCATGGCGGACTACATCGGTTCTACATCCGGGATTATTCAGTATGTTACAGCCAGTGAGAAAAAAGAATGGATTATCGGCACGGAAGTCGGTGTCCGCTATGAACTGGAAAAGAAAAATCCGGATAATCAATTCTATTTTCCGAAGACAGAACCGGTGTGCCAGGATATGAAGCTGATCACACTGGAGAAAATCCTTCATGTACTGGAAACAGAGGAAAATCAGGCCAGTGTAGCCGAAAATCAGGGAGCGGCAGCCAAGAGTACATTGACCAGAATGTTGGAACTTGCAAAGCAGTGATGAATCGGCAAACAGATCGAAAAGTAGTTTTGATGGAATTTTGCCGGATATAGACGAAAGGAATGGATGATTAATATGGAAAAGCATCTGGAATATGATGTGGTAATTGTGGGCGTTGGTGTAAGCGGTTTGTATGCTGCATTGAATCTGCCGGAAGAAAAAAAGGTTCTTATGATTTGCAAAGAAGATATGGACAGCTGTGATTCCATGCTCGCCCAGGGCGGAATCTGTGTACTTCGTGATGAAGATGACTATGATTCCTTTTTCGAAGACACCATGCGTGCCGGCCACTACGAAAACAGAAAAGAAAGTGTGGATATTATGATCCGTTCCAGCAGAGATATTATCAATCATTTGCTGGAACTGGGCGTAAGATTTGACAAAAATCCGGATGGAAGCTTAAAATATACAAAAGAGGGAGCTCATTCCAGAGCACGTATCTGTTTTCATGAAGATATTACAGGAAAAGAGATTACGGAAACGCTGCAGCGGCATGTGAAAACACTGCCCAATGTAACGATTATGGAATATACGACTATGACGGATATTTTGATTGAAAATGATCAGTGCGTGGGGATTGATGCAAAATCCGATTCGGATATTTTGCATATTCATGCCAAAGACACCGTTTTGGCAACGGGCGGTATCGGTGGTCTTTATGAACATTCCACAAATTTCCCAAGTCTGACCGGGGATGCGCTCATAGTAGCAAAAAAGCACGGCGTGGAGCTGGAAGATATGGATTATGTTCAGATTCATCCAACCAGCCTTTTTCGGGAGACCACAGGCAGAAGCTTTCTGATTTCTGAATCCACCCGCGGTGAGGGCGCCATTCTTTTAAATGCAAAGGGAGAGCGGTTTGTAGACGAACTTCAGCCAAGAGATGTGGTTTCCAGGGCAATCCAGAAAGAAATGGAAAAAGAAGGAAGCCAGCATGTGTGGTTATCCTTCCGGAATGTTCCGGAAGAAATCATTCGGGATCACTTTCCTCATATTTATGAAACATGCCTGGAAGCAGGTTATGATATTACAAAAGAACCGATTCCGGTGGTTCCTGCTCAGCACTATTTCATGGGCGGAATCCATGTGGACAGCGATTCAAAAACAACAATGGATCACCTGTATGCAGTAGGGGAAACCAGCTGTAACGGGGTTCATGGTAAAAATCGTCTTGCCAGCAACAGTCTGCTGGAAAGTCTTGTATTTGCAAAGAGGGCTGCCCATAAGATCGGGCAGACCGGAAAGGAATGAAAAAAATGAATCAGATTACTATGCTGCTTGCAGCCGACAAATTTATCCGTCTTGCTTTAGAGGAGGATATCAACAGTGAGGATGTCACAACCAATTCCGTGATGCCGGAATACAAAAAAGGAGAGGTGCAGCTTATTTGTAAAGAAGACGGCATTATCGCCGGACTTGGCGTTTTTGAACGTGTATTTACCATGCTGGATCCCCATACAAAAGTAATTTTTGATGTGAAGGATGGAGATGCTGTAAAAAAAGGTCAGCATATGGCTACCGTGATCGGTGATATCCGCGTACTGTTATCCGGTGAGAGAACAGCTTTGAATTATCTTCAGCGTATGAGCGGTATTGCCACTTATACCAATACCGTTGCAAAAATGCTGGAAGGTACAAAAACCACACTTCTCGATACCAGAAAGACCACACCGTGCATGCGTATTTTTGAAAAATATGCGGTAAAAGTCGGCGGCGGATCAAATCATCGTTATAATCTGTCTGACGGTGTGCTTTTAAAAGACAATCACATTGATGCGGCAGGAAGTGTTGCAGCAGCGGTAAAAGCGGCAAAAGCCTACGCACCTTTTGTGCGCAAGATAGAAGTGGAAACAGAAAATCTGGATATGGTAAAAGAAGCAGTTGAAGCCGGGGCAGATATTATCATGCTGGATAACATGACACCGGATGAAATGGCAGAAGCAATCCGTATCATCGATGGCCGCGCCGAAACAGAATGTTCCGGAAATATAACAAAAGAAAATATTAAAACAATCACAGAACTGGGTGTTGACTATGTATCCAGCGGAGCGCTGACTCATTCAGCACCGATTCTGGACATCAGTCTGAAACATCTTCAGGTTATCGCTGAGTAAAAAACAGATATCAGAGAAAGGACAGGAACCGCAGATGGAACATGTAATGACTGGTGAACAGCGGAGAAAAAAGATATTATCGATGATAAGACAGTCTTCCAGCCCATTGTCCGGCGGAGCCATCGGCAGTGCGACCGGTGTCAGCCGACAGGTGGTAGTTCAGGATATTGCACTGCTGCGAACAGAGGGGTATGCAATTGTGGCGACTGCCCGTGGATATATACTTGATGAGCCGAAACAGGCAGTGCGTATCTTTAAGACATGCCATACGGATGAACGTGCAGAGGAAGAACTGACTACGATCGTGGATCTGGGCGGATGTGTTATGGATGTAATGGTGAATCATCGGATTTACGGAAAAGTCACCGCTCCGATGAATATCAGAAATCGCCGTGATGTCCTTGCGTTTGTGAATAATCTGAAGACCGGAAAGTCCACACCGCTTATGAATGTGACTTCGGGATACCATTTTCATAAAGTTTCGGCGGAAAGCGAAGAAATTCTGGATGAAATTGAGGCTGCTTTGCGCGAGAAGAACTTTTTGACGGAACTTCTTCCCTATGAACGGGAACTTGCAGAGGCATAAAAAGAAAAATTGTTCATATAGTTAAATTGCATCAGGGTTTATGGGGCAGACTTTCGGATAGTCTGCCCCGTTTTTCGTTCTTGTATTTTTTGTGTGAATCTGTTATATTTTTTCTAGAACAGTTGTTTCCTACAAAAGAAAAGGCAGGGAATGTCTATGTTAATTGAAATTGATTTTAACAGTGATGAAGCCATTTATATACAATTGTGCAACCAGATTATTATGGGAATAGCCACCGCCCAGATTCGTGCAGGGGATACATTGCCTTCGGTTCGCCAGATGGCGGATACGATCGGGATCAATATGCATACCGTGAATAAAGCGTATGCAGTGCTGAAAGAGGAAGGGCTGCTGACGCTGGACCGAAGACGGGGCGCCATGGTAGTAATCGACTGTGACAAGGCCAGAGCACTTTCCGAGATGAAAGAATCTCTGCGAATCGTTTTGGCGCGGGGAAGATGCAAAAACATTACCCGGGATGAAGTGCACGGTCTGATCGATGAGATATTTACAGAATATTGTTTATAGTATACGATTAACGGAGGGTTATAGGTTACCTTTATTAACCTAAATATGTGATGTAAGGAGCGGAGGATGCGTTGAGAAATGCATTGTCCGGGGAAGTTTATGAGAGATCAATTTACAGAGCAGGCGAAACAGGCACTGAAGCAGGCAGAGAAAACAGCAAAGCTTTGTAAGCATAATTATATCGGAACAGAGCATCTGCTGCTGGGACTGCTCAAGTCTGTGGATGGCACTGCGGGTGCGGTACTTTTAGAGGCCGGTGTGGATGAGAAAAAACTGATGTCATTGATTGACCGTTTGATTGCGCCGCAGTCCGGGGTTATTTTTGCAGAAAAACAGAAATTTTCACCCCGTGCGGAGAAGATTCTGGATGAAAGCCGCGGGGAAGCAGCAGCTTTCGAATCTCAGTTGGTGGGAACGGAGCACATTTTGCTTGCCATGTTAAAAGATGCGGATTGCGTGGCTACAAGGCTGCTGCATACAATGGGAATTAATATACAGAAATTATTCGGTGACGTTCTGGTGGCAATGGGGGAAGATGCCCGCTTTTCACCGGAAGATATTCAGAGCGGAAGAGTCATGCGCACAGGTGAAGGCGGAGCTACGCCTACACTGGATCAGTACAGCCGGGATCTGACACGCGCGGCAGCAGAAGGAAAGCTGGATCCTGTTGTGGGCCGTGAAGATGAGATAAACCGGATTGTTCAGATTTTAAGCAGAAGAACGAAGAATAATCCCTGTCTGATCGGTGAGCCGGGTGTGGGAAAAACAGCCATTGCGGAAGGTCTGGCTCAGCGCATTGTGTGGGGACTTGTTCCGGATACAGTCCGGGATAAGCGTCTGGTGATGCTGGATTTGTCCGGTATGGTTGCCGGATCAAAATACCGGGGCGAATTTGAAGAGCGAATTAAAAATGTGGTCAGAGAAGTATCGGAAAATAAAAATATTCTTCTTTTTATTGATGAACTTCATACCATTATTGGTGCCGGCGGCGCGGAAGGCGCGCTGGATGCCTCCAATATTTTAAAACCGTCCCTTTCCAGAGGTGAGATTCAGCTGATCGGTGCCACCACTGTAGAAGAATATCGGAAATATATAGAAAAAGATGCGGCATTGGAGCGCAGATTCCAGCCGGTCAAAGTGGAAGAACCGACACAGGAACAGACCCTTGAAATCCTGAAAGGGCTGCGTCCTTACTATGAACGCCATCATGGTGTTCAGATTTTGGATGAAGCACTGGATGCAGCAGTAAAAATGAGTGTTCGGTATATTAATGACCGATTTTTGCCGGACAAAGCGCTGGATCTGATCGATGAGGCCTCTTCCAGGGTTCAGCTGGGAGGATTTTCCGCGCCGACTTCACTGGTCCAGGCGGAGATGGAGGTCAAAGAGCTGATACACAAAAAAGAGATGGCGATCCGCAAAGGTGATATGGCGGAGGCAAAGGCTATCCAGCAGGAGCAGAATGAAAAACAGAAAGCACTGGATACGGCAATCGTGCGGTATGAACGGAAGTGTGAATCAAAAAAACTGATTGTGGACGAAGACAGTGTGGCAAATATTGTTGCGGACTGGACAAAGATTCCGGTGCAGAAGCTGGCGGAGGGCGAATCAAAACGCCTTGCACGTCTGGAAAAAGAACTTCATAAACGTGTGATCGGACAAAATGAGGCTGTTGACGCGGTTGCAAAAGCAATCAAGCGAGGCCGTGTAGGCTTAAAAGATCCAAATCGTCCGACCGGCTCATTCCTTTTCCTTGGACCGACCGGTGTGGGAAAAACCGAATTGTCAAAAGCAGTGGCGGAATCTGTTTTTGGAACGGAACAGTCACTGATTCGTGTGGATATGTCAGAATACATGGAGAAACACAGTGTTTCAAAGTTGATTGGATCTCCGCCAGGATATGTGGGATACGAAGAGGGCGGTCAGCTTTCAGAAAAAGTTCGAAGAAATCCGTACAGTGTGATTCTGTTTGATGAAATTGAAAAAGCTCATCCGGACGTGTTTAACATTTTGCTCCAGGTACTCGATGACGGGCATATCACCGATGCGCATGGACATAAAGTGGACTTTAAGCATACCTGTATCATTATGACGTCAAATGCAGGGGCGCAGGCCATTGTTGAACCGAAAAAACTGGGTTTTGCGTCAAAGGAAGATGAGAAGAAAGATTATGAACATATGAAAGGCGCTGTAATGGAAGAAGTGCGCCGCATGTTCAAACCGGAGTTTTTGAACCGAATCGACGAGATTATTGTATTCCATTCACTGAATAAGAAGGAAATCAAGCAGATCGTGGGTCTGATGCTGAAAAATCTGACGAAGCGTGCAAAAGAACAGATGGACATTACCCTGAAGATTCGTGATACGGTCAAAGAATTCATAGCGGAAACCGGTTTTGACAGTAAATACGGAGCCCGCCCGCTGCGCCGCGCTATTCAGAACAAAGTGGAAGATCCTATGTCTGAACTGATCCTGAATCAGACCATTAAGCGAGGCGATACTGTAACGGTTGGTATGAAAAATAAAGAAATTGTTTTTCATCCGGAAAAAGTGGTAAAAAAGACTGATGATGCAGCAGAATAAGAAAGTCAGTTTGTCTAAAAAACATATAAATTTTTTCGGATAGACTGGAATAATGACACAAATTAAGGTATAATGTTCAAGTAAGCAGATGGATTGCTTCACACATTACCTGGAGGTTACGTAAAGATGGCAGTTATAAAAGAACTAATCCGTACAGAAGCCGACGGAAGCATCAGTTTCGGAAATTATGAACTGGAAAAAAAATCAAAGGTTTCAGATTTTGAACATGAAGGCGACTTATATAAAGTAAAGACCTTTAAAGAAATAACAAAATTAGAGCGCAATGGAATGTTTGTTTATGAATCCGTTCCGGGAACCGTTGTAACAAATCTTGTTTCGGATGAAAATGGTGTATCTTTTGTAGTGGAAGCTGACAGTGATGCACAGATTACAGTGGAACTGGAAACCGACACAGAATATGAGATTAAGATCGGCGGAGCTGTTGCGGATCATCAGAAAACAAATCTGGGCGGGAAATTATCATTCAGCGTAGAGCTGGCAGAAAAAGATGATGTGGCAGTTCAGATAGAAAAAGTAACGCAGTAAAATCAGACTTGGGGCGCACCAATATGTGTGCCCCATTTTTCAATTTATCGAATATGTGATTCTGGCATTTTTTAAGGATACTTTTGAACCGTTGAAAATAGTTTGGGAAGCGGCAAATACTATGTGAAGTTTCGTAATATAGGGGAGAGATTGATGGCAGCTAAGAAAAAGACCGTGTTTTTTTGTCAAAACTGTGGATATGAATCGGGAAAATGGCTTGGACAGTGTCCCGGATGCAGAGAATGGAATACCTTTGTGGAAGAGACTGTTACTGCTAAGACAGCAAAAAGTCAGCAGACGGTGAAAACAGCAGAGCCGGTGAATCTGTCCCAGGTATCTGCAGATGAAGAAGAGCGAATCCATACCGGAATAAAGGAACTGGACCGTGTGCTGGGGGGCGGCATTGTTCCGGGTTCGATGGTTTTGGTTGGCGGTGATCCGGGTATTGGAAAGTCTACGCTTCTTTTACAGGTCTGTCAGAAACTGGCGGAACAGAACCGGAAAATAATGTACATCTCAGGAGAGGAATCCCTAAGACAGATCAAGATGCGGGCAACACGAATCGGAGAGTTTACGAGTTCGCTTCTGCTTTTGTGCGAAACCAATCTGGAAAGTATAAAAGCTGTAATTGAGAGAGAAAAACCGGAAGTGGTGATCATTGACTCCATTCAGACCATGTATAACGAGGAAGTCAGCTCTGCCCCCGGCAGTGTGTCGCAGGTGCGGGAATCAACCGGTGTTCTGATGCAGATTGCCAAAGGTATGGGAGTATCTGTGTTTATTGTGGGTCATGTGACTAAGGATGGAAACGTTGCGGGTCCCAGGGTTCTGGAACATATGGTTGATACAGTGCTTTATTTTGAAGGAGATCGACATGCATCCTATCGTATACTGCGCGGGGTGAAAAATCGATTTGGTTCCACAAATGAGATTGGTGTTTTTGAAATGCAGCAAAAAGGGCTGGTTGAAGTGGAAAATCCGTCGGAATATATGCTGAATGGAAGACCGGAAGGGGCTTCGGGCTCAATTGTTGCGTGCTCGATGGAGGGAACCAGACCGATTCTGGTGGAAATACAGGCGCTCATTTGTCAAAGCAATTTTGGTCTGCCCAGAAGAACTGCCAACGGTACGGATTACAATCGTGTCAACCTGTTGATGGCGGTATTGGAGAAAAGAGCTGGCATTAATCTGTCTTCCTGTGACGCGTATGTAAATATAGCCGGAGGCATTAAGATGAATGAACCGGCAATCGATCTGGGAATCGTGCTTGCAATCGTATCCAGCCAGAAAGATGTACCGATCAGTGACAAAGTAGTTGCATTTGGCGAAGTGGGACTGAGCGGTGAAGTACGGGCGGTTTCAATGGCGGAACAGAGAGTTCAGGAATGCAGAAAACTGGGATTTGAAAAAGTGATCGTACCGGAAGCATGCAGAAGTGCCTTGAAAGATGTAAAAGGAATTGAAATTTGTCCGGTGGAAAATGTGCGAAGTGCGCTGCGTGTGCTGAGAATATCATGATAAACAGGATGAAGGAAAATAGTGCCTGTATTCTATAGAAAATGTAATCTCAAACGGTGAAAGTATACCACAGCATCTTGTATAAATAGGAATCCAGGGGACAAGATATACGGGCAGAACAGGGTATTTCCGGGCTTTGTAAAAAATACTCAAAAAAACATGAAAAAAGTTGTTGACAATTCCGTGGAAGACGTGCTATTATAGCTAAGTTGCGTCTGACAGATACAGATCAACCGAAAAACAACTTTGAAAAAATAAAAAAAGTTGTTGACAAAGGCTTTTAGATATGATAATCTATTTAAGCTGACTCGCGAGAGAACAACACGGACGAGTCGAAAAGCAAAGAACTTTGATAACTGAACAGTAGAACACATCGTATCAGAACTTATGGAAATAAGGGAAGATACATCTCGAAAATTCTTTAAGAGTAAACGAACGCTCTCGAAAGAGAGAACCAAAA
>JAXJSH010000005.1:0-1824 GCA_036310185.1 Lachnospiraceae bacterium
CAGGCATCAGCGTAGGTGGAATCCCCAAAAAGCTGATATTGTTTCCTGAGTGTTATATTACATTTGATGATGCGAGACATACATCACATGAATCCGATCCAATGGTTAAGGATGTGTGTGCAGATTGTAATAATAATAAAATATCTTATATTGACAGTTATGCAAAAGATTTTATTTCACGATATTTTAGACAAAAGTACAATGAAGATTATAATGGTCTCATAAATTAAGACACTTTTTCGGACAGATTTTAATGAATCTGATATACTAAAATCAGTATGAAAGAGAGGATTCATTAACATGTCCAGACAAAGAAGAAATTTTAGTGCCAAATTTAAATCAGACCTTGTAATCGAGTTGCTTAAGGGAGAAAAAGATATCAACACCCTGGCAACTGAAAATAATATCCAACCAAATCTGCTCCGTAACTGGAAGAAAGAGTTCCTGAACAATGCTTCTGTTGTGTTCGACGACAAGCGTGAGGAAAATCTCAAAGAAAAACTTGCCGAAGAGCGCAAAGAAAAAGCGGAGTATGCCAAAAAGGTTGGTCAGTTAACCATGCAGGTTGACTGGCTCAAAAAAAAATCTGAAGAAATTTGCGGACCTGACTATGAGAGTAAATTTAGTCCAAAGCCTTTTGACTACTAAGGAAATCCCGGTTTCCGTTGGTGCCAGGCTACTTGACATCAATCGCACAAGTATTTATTACAAGGGTACGCCTGTATCAGAAGAAGAACTTGCTTGCAAAGAGATAATTGATCATCTTCATACGGACAATCCTACCTGGGGTGCAAGACAAATGTCTGTACAGCTGAAAGCCCGTGGCTATCATGTTGGCCGCCGCAAGGCAAGACGCTACATGAATGAAATGGATATTTATCCGATTTATCCAAAGATGAATCTTTCCAAGCGGATGAAACAGGCCAAGGTATGTCCTTATCTTCTTCGCAATGCAGTCATAGACAAGCCAAACCAGGCATGGTCTATTGACATTACATATATTCCAATCAAGCGTGGATTTCTGTACCTGACTGCCGTAATCGACTGGCACAGCCGTTGTATTGTCGGTTGGGAGGTTGATGATACACTTGATACCAGAATGGTCATCAATGCTCTGAAAAAGGCTTTCAAAGTGGCAAAACCGCAAATACTGAATTCTGATCAGGGCTGTCAGTTTACAAGTCAGAAGTATATTGACTTTGTAAAGGGAAACGGAATCCGGCAAAGTATGGATGGTAAAAGTCGATGGGCAGATAATATCATGATTGAACGTTGGTTCCGCAGCTTCAAATATGAGGAAGCTTATCTAACACAATACAGCAACATCAAGGAAGCAAGAATTGCCATCGGGAAATATATCCACACTTACAACTTTGAGAGACGCCATTCTGCGATTGATTACCAAACACCGGCTGAATGCTACTATCCGGCAATGCTGTTACCATATGTAGCTTAGCAGATATGGATCTGGGGAACATTCCACCATTCTCCACATTCTCCTTGTAACTTATCAACCATATCAGTTCATTATAAAAATCTTAGATTTTTGTCTTGACAACTGAGCCACTATACTATGCAAGCAAAAAACTTGATTTTTCAATGTTCTCAGGCATTTTAATGATTGCAAAAAATGTTTTAGTGTAACTCACACAAGAAGTTAACAATGTAAGACCATATGAAACACCTGCAAACAACGCTGTAAAAATCCCCATTATTCCGCTACGTGATGCAATAGAAAAGAGTCCTATTATAGCAGTAAAAATCCAGTACACCACTTTGATTGTCCCGCGTCGAATTATAGTTCTCACCTACCGCAACCATACG
>JAXJSH010000006.1:0-21412 GCA_036310185.1 Lachnospiraceae bacterium
ACATAATCCACACCTGCTCATTCTTCCCTGTATAGATATTTCAATCCACGCCCCCACAAGGGGAGCGACGAGTACACAGACAGTGCTGTTGTATTCATTCCAATTTCAATCCACGCCCCCACAAGGGGAGCGACCCACGTCTTCACCCTCTTTCTTTTTCTCTAGTTATTTCAATCCACGCCCCCACAAGGGGAGCGACCCAAAACTCCATTTGCATCTTTTGTCTCATTCAATTTCAATCCACGCCCCCACAAGGGGAGCGACCTTTATGACATTTGCATCGCATCGAGTGACAGTATTTCAATCCACGCCCCCACAAGGGGAGCGACTGTAGACTTAACCTTAACTGATATCCCATATGGAATTTCAATCCACGCCCCCACAAGGGGAGCGACGGCTTATTTTGTAATGTCGGAAAGGATGATATTATATTTCAATCCACGCCCCCACAAGGGGAGCGACTGCAAACATATACAAAAAAATAACCAATTTTCATATACATTTACCACATTATATCACTAAAAAAGGGGGTTCGCCTCTCTTAGCGCAAAAAAATTCTATATTTAACTCGTTATTTAACGCAAAAAACAGTGCGAACCTCCCGGCCTTTTTATGTTTGCTCCCGCTTCGCACTATAAAATTATTGTCCCTTCCTGATCAAACGTGCCCTTCGTTCCATAATGCTCAACTTTGCTCTTATAGTGATTTCCCAGATAATAAAAACGCAAACTGTCTTTTTCCTCATCAATAAGTCCCAGCAAAATTGATTTCAGCACTTTACACTGTCCCGGATCTAAAACACATTCAAACACAGAGTTCTGTACCCGCTGTCCATAATTCACACATTGCTTTGCCACCTTGCGCAGCCTCGCTTTTCCTTTTGCATCCTCCGTGTTAACGTCATAAGTAATCAGTACAAGCATTCCGATTTCCTCACTTCCACAAAAACGGCGGATATCCATCCATATCCCCGCGCAAATACCTTGCTAACAGCAGCGCCTGTATATAGGGAACCAATCCCCAACACACTTTTTCCTGCAAATATGGATGCGTGATCTGCTCTCTTTTTCTATTTTGCCATTCGGCCAGAAACTTTTTTCTGCCCTCATCCGTAAATTCTACTGCACCACTCTCAGACAGCCGGAAATGTTCCTTTCGTATCTGCCGGTTGTTAATTAACGTTATAACAAAGCGGTCAACCATGACAGCCCGCAGTTCTTCCATCAAATCAAGGGCCAGAGATCTTCTTCCCGGGCGGTCTCTATGCATAAAACCCACATACGAATCCAGTCCGACGCCTTCCAACGCACCTGCACAATCATTTGCCAACAGCGTATACCCAAACGACAGCATTGCATTCACATTGTCCAGCGGCGGTCGCTTATTTCTTCCGTTAAAATAGAAATCATCTTTCTGATTTAGGATCAGCTGATCAAAAATTCCGAAATACAGCGAAGCGCACTCGCCCTCCAGTCCGCGCAATGAATCCAGATTTTCTTCTTTCCTGATTTTTTCCATAGAATCCGTCAGATACGCAGCCGCATTTCTGCATCGTTCCACATCTACTCTCAGCCCATGATCACGAAGGGTTCTGTCTATACTCCATCGACAATTGTATACTTTTCCCAAAATCATATTCCCTGCAATCTTACAACTGGCGTCTTTATCATCTGAGATTTGATACTGCTTTTTCCTGAGGAGCACATTTCCTCTGCTCTCCCCTGCAACCCGGCACAAAAATTTGCCATACGGATTATAAAAAGACAGATTTATACCTCTTTTTGCGCAGGCACCCATGAAAGCCGGCGTCGCACCATTATAAGAAAAACAAATAATACTTTCCAGTGTGTGAAGCGGAAACTGCCCTGCTTTCTGCCTGTTGATCTCAACAAAGACAGTCTCCCCTTCCAAAAACAAATATGCATTTTCACTGGTAATAAAAAGGGTATTCAGCAATTTCCGCATATTATTCCCCCATTAATCTGCGATTGATATAGGAATCAACCGATTTTGTTTTGCTCAGTTTCGGCAGGCATATTTCTTTTAATGAACACGCATTACACCCCTTATGTAATCTGGCTTTTGGCGTGTAACCTTTTTTCCACAGGTCATGCATTTCTTCTGCCATATTACAAACCCGTGCCCGCAGGTCGTCGGTAAATTCTACAACCGTTCTTCTCCTATTTTCCCCATAAAACAGGCTTCCGCTTGAAATATGACAGGCCAGCATTTCCTCAAGGCAGATCGCCTGACCACATAGCTGCAGTTCATCCGCATCGTTTTCTTTTGGCATACCTTTTTTATATTCCACCGGATACGGATTCCACAACCCTTCATAGGAAAACAGTTTTATACCCTGCTCTGCTTTTCGAAATTCAACCACATCACAGATTCCAGCCATTCCCAGCACAGATGACTTAATGTGAAGTCCTCTCGTTATCAGCAGATTTCCTCTTTTTTCTATCTTTTCTTCATTATGGGCAGTAGCATGAAACAACTGTCCATCAACCGTTCTCTCATTTTCTGCCCACTGCTGTTCGATATGAATAAGCGCCCACTGTCTTCTGCAATATGCAAAATGCTGCAAACCTGACAGCATTAAATATTCATCCTCACTGTACATACATTACATTCCTTCTATAATCTCCGGCTCTAATCCATCCAATGCATCAATTCTAATTTCGTAATCGCTTACTGAAGCAGGAATCAATACGCCCTCTTTCAGAGAAATTTTCAGAGAATCATGCACTTTTGCAGCAGAATACTGTCCGATTTTACTATTGTGCTTCCACCAATACACAGAAACCGCTTCCATACTGCCATCCGGTCTCGCAGCGGATGCATCATTCACAAACAATGTCCGCAATGCTTCTTTGATTTTTTCAGCATCCTCTTCTGAAAAACCTGTTTTTTCCGCCAACTGTACATTGATGGAACCCTTTACACGGTATAATCCAAATTCTACAAAATGTTTCGTTCCCATAGTATCAGAACTCTTTCCTTCCGAGGGTTCCCCATTTACACTCTTCGTAATCTGCATACTGTTGATATCTACAGGAGAACAGCTTACCGCCTGATGAATGGACACCGGTCCTCTGACACCAACCGAAACATTTTCTTTCTTATCTTTGCTCTTAAATGCAAAAACCTGTCCAAATGCTCTTACATCAAGCCATTTTTCGCAGGCCTGTTTTGCGTAGTCATCATTCGATTCATATTTTTTGATGTTGCCGGATGCTCTTTCGCTTAATGAACTGTATCCATCCTCACTGCGTTCTGCTGACTGGACAAATACAGATTCCCCCATGTCCTGCAGTCTGTTTCTGATTTTTCGTTTGATACAGACATCCGAGATTTCTCCCTGTCCGGTATATGTGGTTCTCGGCCTGTTTCCATTTAACGGATCCCCGTTGGGATTTGCATTTACAACCTTTACCAATAATGTGAAATCAATTTTGTTCTGCAGAATACCCATATTACATTTCCTCCTGTTCTTTTTTTCCTTTGTTTAATTCCGCCCTCTGCAGGTAATAGCCTAATAAATAGGTTTCTTTTAATTCCTGATTCAATATTTTTTCATCCTCAGGCTGGAGCATTCCTAAAATCTCTCCAATAAGATTTTTATAAAATTCCCTGGATCCCGGATTTAATTTCTGGAAATATGGTTTTAACAAATCCTCCAGTATTTTCCATGTCTGCATGGGATGGTTCACATATGCAGACTGCAGACGAATCGCATTTGGTTCTCTTTTTTCATCCCGTTCATAAGTGGATCGTTCTGCTTTTTCAAAGACTGCCAATAATCTGCCGAATAAATAGCTTCTGTCACTGTTTTTTACATCCAGTTTCATGTCATCATATACTCCTTTCTCTTCTCCTCTGTAATTTCTGTCATAATAATATTTTGAAATAATTGCGCAGGCCGTCGACAATACCCTCTCCCGATTATAATTAGAATATGCTAATGGTGTCGAAGCTCTGTTCGTCAATGCCTGAACAAGATCAAACGGAACCGGCTGCTTCTCAAGCATACACTTTACCAATCGCTGTATCTGCTCCTTCAATAATTTATCATTGACCTGAATATCTTTATTTAACTCTCTGCCAAACGCACATTCCACAATTCTGCGAAAGACAGGAGTTTCTATTGCATAATACGGTTTTTTCTGTTCATTGAACTGCAGGTAAAACCACCTGCATGTTTCGCCCCATTCCATAATGCGTTCCATAAAATCCGATGCCGGCAATTCGTAATAATATGTAACAGACAGGCGACCGGTCGTGGCCGCATCCAGCCCCAGAATGATGATCTCATCCGATTCATCGAACTGATCCTTATATCCCTGGAATGTTTTTATGAGTTTTTTGCGATAATTTTTACCTGAATCAATACTGCCGTATTCCTGATCACTCACCAGCCCAAGTTCGTTAAAAATATGGGGGGTTTTCTTACCATTTGGATTCCAGCAGATAAACATTCTTTTGTCCTGGGTTCCAACATACGCGCCCTGTGTTCTTGCCAGCCAGGTCAATGCACTGTGTATCTTTTGAGATGCTTCATAACTGAGGGCATAAGATTGTTCTGCATTCTGAAAACGTCCGCGGAATGTATACCCCTGATTATCATTTGCCGAAACAAGTTTTGCCCCATAATTTGCAGCAATAATTCCTTTCGGATGATTTTCCGATATGATGCTTTCCTGCCCCGTCAAATAGCAAATATCTCTGTTTCCCTGCTGCTCTGCCAAATAATAATCTGTGTACGTTTTTATCAATGTCTCATCTTTCCAGGTTTCGTCCGGAGATTTCGACGAATCCAAAACAACAAATCTTACAATGGCTTTTTCGTAGGGCTGCCCACTGATTTTTTTACTGTCAAAAAAATTTTGTTCCGTCAAACCAACAAGTCCGCAGCTGATCAGGTCGGAGATTAATTTTTTCTGTTCTAAATATGTATAAATAGCTTTTATCTTTGGATGTGTATATTCCGATTCATTCCAGCTTTTCAATCGGCTGATATACATTTCAAATTTTTCTTCTGCATTTTTCTTTTCTTTCTTTTTCTCACAGTAATTGGAAAAATCCCCTGCAATATAAGAAAGTGTATCACTCAATGCATGCGATGCAGCACCTGAACTTCTTCCAGCAGATGCTTCCGTAACCGGAATCAGGGTAACCGCATCCGCCTTATCCACTGCTGTCGCCCTCAGAAACTTCCCTTTTTCATTCAGCGTCACCTCTATCTGCGCATTTGCATTCATATGTGCAACCGGTGTCATCTGTATTTCCGGTGATTGTTTACTGCTCAAATTCTTTTCATAGGTTTTTAAAAGCTGACTCATCCAGGACATTTATTTCATCACCTCTTCCTCATCACTCTCCGAAAAATTGTTGTACTCCTGTCCGAAGGTTTTCATGTTCATATCCCGACTGACTCTGTGAATGCATTCCCACGGCGGCAAAAAAGCAATCACGCCTTTTTTCATCACTGCATTCCACAGACGGATGCTCATCTTCCCTCTGGTTTCCTGCGAATAGGCTTCATCCGCGTATGTAATGCCGTGATACATCATGCCAAAATTCAGCTCCGGGATCTCATCATAAAAGCCTTTTCCTTCACCAAACACGCAGGGTCTTACATACCCCTGACACTCCCGTGTTCCCAGATAAATGTCTCTTCTTCCGCCCCGTTCAATCATTCGCTTTGCAATATTGTGATGCTTGTGTTCATTTCTGTCCTGTGCCAGTTCCGGGCGGTTTTCATTCCAGATAAAGTGCGCTCTTACCTGATATCTGCAGTCTTTCAGGTAGGTATAATAAGAAAGGTCATTTTTATCACTATGATATTTGATCGGTCTTATCCCCTTCGTCTCTGTCTGAATCGGATTTATAATCCGCACTTCATCAATAATCCAGATAAAAGTAGGTTTCCAGTACACACTTTGCAAAATTCCCTTTAACGCCTCATATGTGGGGATCTGGTAACTGCATTTTTCTCCTCCTACACGTGTGATCGGATCGGAAAACAATGCGTAATCCCCCACCACTTCAAATTCCACTGTATTTCTGTGCTGCATACATCCTCGCTCCTTATAAAATAAAACTTTCCACCGCTGGTTCTTTTATACCTGTCAGACCAATCTGATCCGAGTATACCCTTTCATCTAACGCAGACACCCTTCCATTGCATAACGAAAACAATAACCCCTCTTTATCCAGTTTTTCTTTCTGCCACTGATATATACGGATGGTATATTGTTTTGCTTCTTTCATAATGTTCTGCAGTCTGCTCAGTTCTGACGCATAGCCATCCATGTGCTGCAGTTTTTCAATCAGATTTTTTCCTTCTTTATACGGAACTAAAACATCTGTAGTATTTTCATCAAACACTTTAAATGCTCTGCCCACAGCTGCAAAAGGCTGACGCATGAAATAGCTTTCATTTTCCTCTGTATCTGAACTGCTGTTTTTATTTGCCAGAAGATCCGCCAGATAAATGGTTTTTCCGTAATCCTTAATGGGATATCGGGTTTCAGCTGCCGTCGCTTCAAACATATATTTATAAAATTCATGGGCGGCAGCCACTCCAATCAGGGATCCGCCATCTGTCTTTCCTCTTCGTGCCAACACTTTTCCGGTTGATTTCTGCGCATTTTCTATTTCATGCAGCATACGCAGGTTCTCATCTTTTAAGTTAACCAGATAAACGTTTCCTTTATTTTTGTATTCATTGCTTCGATTGCATCTGCCCGCTGCCTGCGCCAGATTATCAATTCCCGCAAGCACCCGCACAACACCTTCAAAGGAAAAATCAACACCTGCTTCAACCAACTGGGTGGAAATACAAATCAATTTCCGGCATTCCCTGTCATTTTTCACATTGTCCTGCAGTATGGACAGTTTTGTCCGCAGTTCATCCATAACTTCCATTCGATGACTCTGACACATGGATGTTGACAAATGAAATATGTCCCACTTCTGACTTTCCGGATCCTTCTGAATCTCTTCAAATAACGTTCTCGCTTCTGTCTTTGTATTGCATATCACCAACAGCGAATGATGATGCTCCATCCGCTCTTTGCAAAAATCTGCCCATTCGTCAAAATCCATTCCATATGGGTCCGTGCAGTCTATGATTTCAGAACGGTCAAATACATTCATCTGATTTTCATTCAGTTTTACCATATCCGGATGATCAGCCAGATGAACCGGCCATTTTAATTCTTCAAAACATGGCTGTGTGGCCGATGATAAAATGATCGCTGCATTACAATAGTGATATAGAAAATTCATCGCCATATTAAACATTTCTGTTGTTTTTTTCGGCAGAGACTGAACTTCATCTATTACTATAATACTGTCACACAGTGCCCTCATCCTTCCCACCGCAGATGTCTGACCTGCAAACAGCGTATTCAGCAGCTGTACCAGCGTGGTAATGATTACCGGTGCATCCCATGTGGTGCATAACAATTCATATCGATCCAGTTCTTCGTTCTGCATGTTCTCCTGAATAACATTTGAATGATGTTCCAGAATGATTTCTTCATCCCCAATATACTCCCGCAAAACCTTCGCATTCTGTTCCAGAACACTTAACAGCGGAATCACAAAAATAATTCTTTTCTTTTTGTACTTTTCTGCATGTGTCAGCGCATACCGCAAAGTACACAGTGTCTTTCCAGCCCCGGTGGGAACATTCAGCCGGTAAATTCCGGAAGGCTTTTGTGCAAATTCCAGACACTGACGGGAAATATCCGATCTTACCTGGTTTAATCGGGACACGGTATCAAAACTTCCGATCTTATTTTCAAAGTATTCCTTCCTGATCTTCCAGCAGACATCATCTTCTCCGTGGTCTTCATGCTGCGTCATAAATTCACGGGTATCCCGCCTGTCCCCATAAATAACCGAGGAAAGGATCAGCCGGGTCAGCATACTCACCTGAAAACAGACTTCTTCAAACTTTCCATCATATTGCTTTCTGGCATTTTCAAAGAAAGTCTGTATCTCTGATACGGCTTTTTGAAAACATTCGTCAAGCTCCCCCTCGGAGATAACCTGATCCAGATAATTTTCTACAGCCTCTTCATAATGAATTTCTGCCTTTTCCTTTTTCAGACGATGTTCAAATCCGTTCTTTCCATCCAGATTCACACAGTCGAACATCCCATGATGAGCCCCTATGGCATATCCGATGACTTCACAGGTCAATCGTTCAAAAACCGATGCTGATTTTGTATGATATTTTTCAAACAGCCAGATCACCCCTGCAAATGTATGATTCACTGACCCGGGTATTACCTTTTCCCCTGCAAAAGCCTTCTCCAGATAACAGTTAAAGCTGTGCTTGGCCTTTCCCATATCATGCAATATTCCTGCCAGATATCCGGTATAATAGAGATTACTGTCTGCCAATGTCCGGGAAGCATATTCCGCTGCTTTTAAACAGTGTTTTTCCAAAGACTGTTCTATTTTTACCCCATCACATAGGGTCAAATGAGCAAGTAATTTCATAAAGCTTCTCCATTTCTTTTAGTCAATTTCGCCAAAAAAATTCTTTCATCATTTTTTTCTTTCTTCAATTTTACCATAATTTATTTTTTCAAAATGAAATAGTTTTGTAAAAACACCTCTTTTTTTGTAAAAACCACAAAAAAAGAACCGGAGTGATACCTTTTACAGCTTCACTCCGGCTCTTTGCCTCTATTATTTTCTTTTTCTGTTACAGTTGGTTTTGCTATTACGTTTTCTGCATTTCCAACTTTTATCGTTTTTCTTTTCCTCTTTCCTTCCGGATTTCCTCCACTACCAGCTGCCGTGCCTTTCGGGCCTGTTCTTTTTCCATGGGCGGTACACCCTCCAGCGGGTATTTCATCCCCAGAGATTCATATTTTTTCAGTCCCATGGTATGATAAGGCAAAACATCCAGTCCCTTCAGATTGCGAAAGGATGCCAGCATCTGCCCCAGTCTTCTCAGATGATCTTCACCATCTGTGATACCCGGCACCAGCACATGCCGCACGATCATGGGTATACCGGCACGCTCCAGCGCCCGTGCAAACTGCAGTACGGGCTCCTGTTTCTGACGGGTCAGTTTCTCGTGCTCTTCCGGGTCACTGTGCTTCAGATCCAGCAGCACCAAATCCACATTGGCAAACAGCCGCCGGTACGATTCCTGCCGGCAGTCCCGGTACAGTATTCCGGAAGTGTCCAGACAGGTATGAATCCCCCGTTTCTTCGCCTTTTCAAACAGTTCTGTCAGAAATTCCAGCTGCAGCAAAGGTTCCCCGCCGGTAGCTGTAATACCGCCCTTCCGATAAAAACTTTTGTTTTTCTCGTACAATGCCAGGATTTCTTCCGCCGTCATCTTGGTTCCGATTCCCGGTTCCCAGGAATCCGGATTGTGACAGTACAGACATCGCATGGGACAGCCCTGAAAAAAGACTACCAGCCGGATTCCCGGACCGTCCACCGTACCAAAACTTTCAATGGAATGAATATTTCCCACGGCTTTTTCCTGCTCTTTTCCCGCACAATCGCTTTGTACGGAACATCCGGAACTTATTTTTGTGCCAGTTATATCCTGACTTCTGTTGTTTTCCTGATCCATCCTACATCTCATCGTGGAAGGTTCTGGAAATAACCTCATCCTGCTGTTCTTTTGTCAGTTTGTTAAAATTCACTGCATATCCCGAAACGCGCACGGTCAGCTGCGGATATTTTTCCGGATGAGCCTGTGCATCCAGAAGTGTGTCTTTTGTAAAAACATTTACATTCAGGTGATGGCCGCCTTTTTCTGCATATCCATCCAGCAGGTTTACAAGGTTATCGATCTGTGATTCATTTATATTCATGACGTTCTCCTTTTTCTTCTTTCCTATAATTTCAAGTACTGCTCTTTTTCTCATTCCCGTTTTTCAATCCATTGACCGCTTCCATTCTGATTGAATTTTCACTGTCAATGAATATTTATCGAAACTTTTCGACTTTTATCGACACAATCAATTGCTCTGGTACTGGGCTTCCCCCAGGTTTTCGATATTCGGCTCACAGCATGCACAGTCCGGTTCCAGTTCAAACTCAATATCACCAAAGAACACTGCGTCGTCTTTTCCAAGTGCTCCCGGGATAATGGAAAAGGTATTGGAAATGCCGTCCTGTGCATCCATAAACGGCAGTTTTGACACAGAACTTAAGCTGGATACCGCTCCATGACTGTCTCTGCGGTGCATCGGATTGGCACCCGGTGCAAAGGCCTCCCCGGCTTTTCGTCCGTCCGGTGTGGAACCGGTTGCTTTTCCGTAAACCACATTTGACGTGATCGTCAAAATGGAGGTTGTGGGAATACCGCCGCGGTATGTGTGATTTCCTTTGATGTAAGTCATAAAATCATGCACGATATCGTATGCGATGCTGTCGACTCTGTCATCATCGTTTCCGTATTTCGGGAAATCACCCTCAACTTCATAATCTACTGCGATGCCATTTTCATCGCGCACAGCTTTTACCTTTGCATATTTAATCGCAGACAGCGAATCCGCTACCACTGAAAGTCCGGCGATTCCGGTTGCAAACCAGCGTGTCACCTTCTTGTCATGAAGCGCCATCTGAATACGCTCATAGCAGTATTTGTCGTGCATATAGTGAATGACATTCAGCGTATTTACATATACCTGCGCCAGCCATTTCATCATCTCCTGGAACCGCTCCATAACCTCTTCATAATCCAGATATTCTGATGCAATCGGACGGTATTTCGGTCCTACCTGTTTTTTGCTCACTTCGTCTACACCGCCGTTGATGGCATACAGCAGACACTTTGCCAGATTTGCCCGGGCGCCGAAAAACTGCATCTCTTTTCCCACACGCATGGAAGATACACAGCAGGCAATGGCATAATCGTCCCCGTGCGTCACACGCATCAGATCATCATTCTCATACTGAATAGAGGAAGACTCGATGGATGTTTTTGCGCAGAAACGTTTGAAATTTTCCGGCAGACGGGTCGACCAGAGTACCGTCAGGTTCGGTTCCGGTGCCGTACCCAGATTCTTTAATGTGTGCAGATAACGGAAGGACATCTTCGTCACCATGGAACGACCGTCAATCCCCATTCCGCCGATGGACTCTGTTACCCAGGTCGGATCTCCGGAAAACAGCGCGTTGTATTCCGGTGTTCTGGCAAACTTCACCAGACGCAGCTTCATGATAAAATGATCTACAAATTCCTGAAGCTGTTCCTCTGTAAAAGTACCGTTTTTCAGATCCCGCTCCGCATAAATATCAATAAAGGTGGATGTTCTTCCCAGAGACATGGCCGCACCGTTCTGTTCCTTGATTGCCGCCAGATAGCCAAAATACATCCACTGGATCGCTTCCTGAGTATTTCTGGCCGGTTTTGAAATATCAAACCCGTAAATACGGCCCAGTTCTTTCAATTCCTTCAGCGCCTTGATCTGCTCTGACAGTTCTTCGCGCTGTCTGGTCACATCGGAATACATAATGATTCTGGTGCTGTCCTTCTGATTCTGCTTATCCTCAATCAGACGATCCACACCATACAGGGCAACTCTTCGATAGTCGCCGATAATTCGTCCCCGTCCATAGGCATCCGGCAGTCCCGTAATAATATGGCTGGAACGGCAGGCGCGCATCTCCGGTGTGTAGGCATCAAAAACGCCCTCGTTGTGGGTCTTTCTGTGCTTTGTAAAAAATTCCACAATCTCCAGATCCACATGATAACCGTTATCCTCACACGCTTTTACCGCCATACGAATACCGCCATACGGCTGCAGGGAACGCTTAAACGGCTTGTCTGTCTGAAAACCTACAATGGTTTCTTTCTCCTTGTTCAAATACCCGGGTCCGTGAGAGGTAATACTGGAAATGATCTTTGTATCCATATCAAGGACACCGCCCTTTTCCCGTTCCTGTTTTGTCAGTTCCATGACCTGATCCCAGAGTTCCTTTGTCCGGTCCGTGGCATCCGCCAAAAAGGAATCGTCCCCCTCGTAAGGTGTATAGTTTTTCTGAATAAATTCACGGACGTCGATTTCCTTTTCCCAGATACCGCCGGTGAATCCACTCCATTCTTCTCTCATATGCAAGCCTCCTTCTGTGCTTTCTGCAAAAATTTTTACTGCCGGTCAACCGGTGCTTCATGCCCCGTGGCAGGCAAAAATCTGCTGTTATAATAAAATCCAAAATGCATCTGCTGCCTCCCGCAACACACATGACAGTTGGGATACTTCTGTATTTCAGACACAATCATTATATTGGAACGCAGGCCAAATTGTACTTTATATAGTTATCCGTGTCAATACGCACAACCACATGTAGTATTTTCCAATTTCATTTTTTCCAGTAAAAATGCCCCTTCCCGGACTTTATGATAATTTTTATCCAAACCTGTTTTTCGCTTTTCCTGATCATATTTATCAAAATCGCATTTTTATTTGAAAAACTTTATCACTTCGAAACGTTCCTTATCTTATTCTTTACGTTTCCTTAAAAAACATTCATTTTTCCATAAAAGCAAACCTATCTTTCGCAATGCTGTATTTTGGCCCAAATCGAGTTTACATAAAATTTGTTCAAAATATGCAATATTCACCTGTGTTTTTCAGCTTTTTCTTTACAAATCCAATAAAATTGTATACAATGATACTATATTGCCAGCGCCGGATTCATCCTTGAATCTTTGACGCTTAAAATGATAATAGCCGGAAGACTATTCTTTCATTTTCAGCAAGATTCGTAATAAAGTTTGGAGGTTTAAAACACATGAAGATTACTGACATTCGTTTGGGTATGATTTCTGTCCCCCTTCGGGTTCCGTTCAAGACAGCACTTCGTACTGTTAACAGCGTAGAAGACGTGGTTGTGGAAATTCACACAGACACAGGCAACATCGGTTACGGCGAGGCTCCGCCAACCGGCGTTATCACAGGCGACACCACCGGTGCTATCATCGGTGCCATCACAGACCATATTAAGAAAACTCTGGTCGGCCGTGACGTGGATGATTTCGAAGACCTCATGATCGCCCTTCAGAAATGCGTGTTAAAAAACACAAGTGCAAAAGCAGCGGTTGATATGGCTCTCTGGGATCTGTACGGACAGCTGTATAAGATTCCGGTTTACAAAATGATGGGCGGAGCGAAAAAATCCATCGTTACCGACATCACCATCAGTGTAAACGACCCGGATGAAATGGCTCACGACGCAGTGGACGCCATCGCCCGCGGCTACGACTGTCTGAAAGTAAAAGTGGGCAAAGAGCCCCAGAAAGATATCGACCGCCTTTCCGCCATCCGTGCTGCGGTTCCGAAAAGCACCCTGATCCGTATCGATGCAAACCAGGGCTGGACACCGAAAGAGGCTGTCCGCATTCTGAACGGTATGCAGGAAAAAGGTCTCGATATCGAGTTTGTAGAACAGCCGGTAAAAGGCCATGACTTCGAAGGCCTGAAATATGTAACCGAGCGCTCCTACGTTCCGGTACTGGCTGACGAGAGCGTATTTTCACCGGAGGATGCTCTGAAAATCATGCAGATGGGAGCTGCCGATCTGGTAAATATCAAACTGATGAAATGCGGCGGTCTCTACAACGCACTGAAAATCGCTTCTGCAGCGGAAGTCTACGGTGTGGAATGTATGATCGGCTGTATGCTGGAAGCAAAGATCAGCGTAAATGCCGCTGTCCATCTGGCCTGTGCAAAACAGATCATCACCAAAATCGATCTGGACGGCCCGGTACTGTGCAGCGAAGATCCGATCATCGGCGGCGCTGTATTTAACGAACAGCTCATCACCGTTTCTGACGAACCGGGACTTGGCATCAAAGGAATTGAGGAAGGTAAGATTCGCTATTTATAAAATGCACAGCGATTCAAATGGTGCAAACCACTACTGAAATACATAAAAATCAAGGCTTTGTCTCTTCTGATTTTTCAGTCGAAACAAAGCCTTTTTATTCATCACTTTTTGCCTATTTTGCAGCCAGAATTCCTTTGATATATTCCCATACCCGTGCCACCGAACTTATACTTAACCGCTCATTGGGTGTGTGTATCTCCAACATATCCGGTCCGATGGAAATACAGTCAAGCCCCGGAATCTTGCTGGAAAGGATACCGCATTCCAGACCGGCATGAAGCACATCGATCTTCGGTTCTTTTCCATACTGCTTTTTATAGATTTCCACACAAAGATCCCGGAACCGGGAATTGCGCTCATAGGGCCATGCCGGATACGCACCGGAATAAGATGCCGTACCGCCCAGAACCTGAGTAAGCAGTTCCACTTTTTTTCCAAGATATGTCTTTGCAGATGCCACCGAACTGCGCACGGAAAATCTCAGTGCAAACATATTTGAATCCATCTCCACAACACCCAGATTCAGAGACGTCTCAACCAGCCCCGGAAGGTCCATGCTCATTCCCTGCACACCGTTTGGCATATTGTTGAGGGCCGCAATGAGTTTTTCCAGTGAATCCTGATCCAGAACATCTGCTTTCTGTACGCCCCTGCCTTCTATTCTCAAATGAATGTCCGGATCTGCTGCTCCGTACTCAATGCCCATCATTTGATTGAATGCATCTGCTGTTTCTGATACAACATCCACATCCGTTTCTTTCACCAGGAATTTCACATGGCCATCTTTCGGAATTACATTCTCCTTGGCACCGCCCACAAGTTCAACAACCCCTGTATATTCCGCCTTTTCTTTCAGCATCAGAAGAAATCTGCCCAGCAGAACATTGGCGTTTGCACGGCCCTTATCAATCTCCATGCCGGAATGGCCGCCTCTGAGTCCTTCCAGAACAGCGTCAAAATAATATCCTTCCATCGTCTCACGCCTGATTTCAAACGCACTGCGGATACGCATTCCTCCTGCACAGCCTGCCGTCAGCACGCCCTCCACTTCTGAATCCACATTAAGCAGACGTCTGCCCTGACACATGGACAGATCCATACCGGAAGCCCCCAGCAGACCAACTTCTTCCGAAACAGTCAGAACCACTTCCATTTTCGGATGGGGAATATCATCTGAATCAAGAATTGCCAGCGCATAAGCCACTGCAATACCGTCATCACCGCCCAGCGTCGTACCTTCTGCCCGGATAAAGTCTCCGTCCACTTTAATCCGGATAGGTTCTTTCTCCATATCAATATGGCATTCCGGCACTTTGTCGCCCACCATATCCAAATGAGCCTGCATGATGATCGGCTCAGCCTCTTCATAACCCGGAGTCGCATCCGCAGTAATCAATACGTTGCCCATCGCATCCTGACTGCAGAACAGGCCCCTCTCTTTTGCAAAATTCACACAATAATCGCTGAGCTCCTTCTCATGAAAAGAAATGTGTGGAATTTTGCAGATTTCTTCAAAGTAATAAAACACCTTCGCCGGCTGTAGATTTTCTAAAACACGCATTTTGTTCCTCCCGCTAACCATTACCTATATTTTCAAATGAATGCATCCATCCAATTGAAAGCTGTTTTTATCAAAAAGACTCCGCACACATAGATTTATTTTATACAAAATAGACAAAAAAAGCAAGTATCGGCGAATCGGTTATCCAATACCTGCTCTTTCAGATGTAATGTTTCCTAAAGTTCCGCTTCCCGGCTGCAAAGTTCTGCTAAGACAGATAGTTCCGCATGGCCTTCAATGCGTTTTTTTCAAGACGGCTGACCTGCGCCTGGGAAATTCCGATTTCCTCCGCCACTTCCATCTGGGTTCTGCCCCCGAAAAAACGCAATTTTATAATATGTTTCTCCCGCTCGCCCAGCCGGTCAATGGCCTCCCGCAGCGACAGATCTTCCACCCAGTTTTCTTCTTTGTTTTTCTTATCGCTGATCTGATCCATCACATACAGGGTATCGCCGCCCTCGGAATAGACCGGATCGTAGAGGCTGACCGGACTCTGGATCGCATCCAGCGCATAAACGATCTCCTCTTTGTCAATTCCGATTTCCTCTGCAATCTCCATAATAGTAGGTTCTTTTGCATTCTTCTTTACGTAATTTTCTTTTGCATAAATGGCTTTGTATGCGGTGTCCCGCAGAGACCGGCTCACCCGGATCGCATTGTTATCTCTTAAATATCTGCGAATCTCTCCTATGATCATGGGCACCGCATAGGTGGAAAATTTTACATCCAGCTCCGTGTTAAAATTGTCAATGGCTTTCATCAGTCCGATGCAGCCAATCTGAAAAAGGTCATCCGGATTCTCATTGCTGGCGGAAAAGCGCTTGATCACACTCAAAACCAGCCTCAGATTTCCTTTAATATATCGCTCCCTTGCTTCCTGGTCTCCTTTCTTAATCCGCTCAAACAATTCTGCCTTTTCTTCGTTGCTCAATACCGGCAGTTTCGCAGTATTTACACCACAGATTTCAACTTTATTAAGTGCCATAGCAAGTATCCTCCTGGAATTTAATTTCTAGTAAGGATTTTTCTCACTCCCGGCTTTGCCTATGCGTTTTCCCGGCAAATTTAATAAAGTTTTACCCCTTGACTTTTTTGGATGCCGACATTTCCTGCGTTTTTTCTCCTAATAAAAACAGCCGCATACAATAGCATTTCCCAGTCACGGAAATTTCTATTGCTGCAGCTGTTTTTCTGCCATCTGATGTTCTGATTTTTTACTGATATCTCACAATTTCTTTCTTAAGACGCTTCATGATTTTCTTCTCCAGGCGGGAAATATAAGACTGGGAAATTCCCAGCATATCCGCCACTTCTTTTTGTGTCTTCTCCGAACCTTCGGGCATGTTGATGCCAAAACGCAGTTTTACGATGGTCTGTTCTCTGGAATTCAGTTTTTCGATGGCCTTATCCAGCAGCGTTTTCTCCACCTCATGTTCGATATCTTTCGATATGACATCTTCCTCCGTCCCAAGGATATCGGATAACAGCAGTTCATTTCCATCCCAGTCCACATTCAGCGGTTCGTCGATGGATACCTCCAGTTTTGTTTTGCTGTTCCGGCGCAGATACATGAGTATCTCATTTTCAATGCACCGGGATGCATAAGTAGCCAATTTGATTTTTTTATCTGATTTAAACGTATTGATTGCCTTGATCAGTCCGATGGTTCCGATGGAGATCAGATCCTCCACACCGACCCCTGTATTGTCAAATTTTTTTGCAATATATACAACCAGTCGCAGATTGTGTTCAATCAGCAGTGATTTGGCTTCTTTATCTTTACTACTCCCCAGATCCTGGATGGCCATTGCCTCCTCGTCGGCCTCCAGAGGCGGCGGCAGAACTTCCGCGCCGCCGATGTAGTGAATCTCGTTGTTTCTGTATCCGGACGCCCCATTAAATCTGGACACGATGCGGATTTTAAAATGTGCAGGTAAAACAGCATTCATCATTTCTTTTTTCCTCCTAACTGTCTATTAGATTGGGATTCAAAATCAGTTGATAATGCTGGGTAAAAGAAACTTTTTCTTTGGACAGCGCCAGCACCGGCTGGAAAATCACCTTCGTTTCCCCGTTTCTATCGATGACCATGGATTCAATCGTGATCACGGGCAGTACGCCCTGATCCGTTCCCACAGCCCGATACGGTATGTAATGAGGCTTCAGGGTCTCATCATATTCCGGCGGTTTTGAAAGCAGCTCTTCCACTGCAGCAGCGTCTATGACCGACACAGGTTTTCCTGACAGAATGTCTGTCAGCTGATTTCCCGTATCGTACAGTCCTCTTACCTTTTTGCTCTTATCCTTGGCGTACAGGGTAACATCGCAGTAACGGTCCCTGTGCCGTCTCTGCTGCCGGTATATCCAAAGGGCAGCCTGCAGCACCTCATATGAGATTGTACTTAAGAATAAAAAGGTGCGAAGATGGATCGCAGCCGGTGTCTGATACAGTGCAAAGAACATCCCTCCCCACAGAAACGAGACCAGATACAATGTAATCACGCATCGGATCAGGCTTCTGATATCCTTAATCTTGCATCCAATTTTTACCATTAACGTACTTGTTACCATGTGTGCCGGTAACAGGATCGCAAATGTTTTGCGACCCGGCAGAATCAAAAGAAGACACACCCCAAATGCCCCTATGGTTCCGCCCAGAAAACATCGGATTCTTCCGGGAGTTCTTTTTTGCAGCCGATTGGTCAGCCTCAGTATCAGATAGTCCATCCAGAGATTTATCAAAAAGAACACATCCAGATACAGTTCGTAATACAAAAAAAGACCCCCATAACCCTTCTAAGAATCCTGCTTACAAAGTAAGTAAGACCCATTATAGGTTATGGGGGCCGTGGATTTTGTCAAAACGACGCCCTGATTTTTAAATCTTTTCGACAATCTTATGTAAATCAAACATTTGTTTGCGCAGTGTCTCAATTGGGATCTGACCCGGTGCGGATTCCTTTCCCACACATCCGAAGGTAATGCAGGAACCGAATATCTCCCCGGCTATGCGGCTCGCCATGCCTGCGTTGCCCATGGCCATGGTCACGGCCGGACAGCTCAGATAATCACAGGTTGCCTCATTGGTGGTCTGGATCAGATTTTTCACATCACCTTCCGTCCGCGGCATGACTGCCAGTTTGACAATATCTGCGCCATTCATTTCCAGTTTTCTTAAAATGCTGATCATATCGGATCTGGCCGGTGTCCGGTCAAAACGGTGATGAGAACCGATTACCACTTTTCCGTTTTTATGAATCAGCTCGATCAGGTCTCTCATTTTGGGCGGATCCATGAATACTTCCACATCGATCAGCTTTACTTCTGCGGTTTCCGACACCATCTGATTTAAGTTAACATAATCTTCTGTCGAAATTGGTCGTGTTCCGCCTTCCGCTGCACTTCGAAAGGTGAATAGAATCGGAATTTCTCCTAAAATGTCGAATACTGCGGTTAAAACATCTCTCAGTTTTTCCGAATCCATAACATCTTCGTAGACATCACCGCGAAATTCCACCAGATCCGGAACCGCTGTCTTTATCTGTCGTGCCTGTCCAACAATATCCTCTTTTGTCACACCCATGATCGGAGCACAGATTTTGGGAATACCCGTGCCGATTTCCATATTTCCAATATTCACCGTTTTTATTTTGCCCATTGAATATCCCTCTTTCCTACCTGTCTGATATTGCTTAACCGTTTTTTTTCCAGTTGGTTTGTTCTTTTATTTTATTTCATCCGTGTATTGCTTGTCTACGTTTTTATTTTATTTCATCTGTAAATTTAACGTATGTCATTTTATTTTACTGCGTCTGCGAGCATCTGATCGATCCGGTCTGCCTCACCTTCATATATGCCCATCTGCCCTCTTTTTTCTTCCATGATTTCAGCATATTCATCTGCTTTTTCCTGATTGCCGGCAGCCTCATATGCTTTCTGCTTCATAGCCGCCTCATAATATGCCGCCACAGCATAACACTGTTCCATCATCTCGTCACTTTTCGCCTGTGCAGCCTGATTCTGACAGGTCTGGGCCAGCAGTCTTCCATAATTGCGATCGGAAATACTATTGTCAAGGCTCCATGCATCATACTCATAGGTATATATCTTACTCTGCATGTTTTTCACAAGCATAACACCTGATGCTATGATCAGCAGGCTGAGAAATACCACAGCTGATGTAAATAATCTGTTTTTATTCTTCCTCATCGGTATCATACAGTCCCATTGCCTCCTCTATCATAATCTGCTTGCGCGCTTCGCTTGCCGTTTCAAACCTTACCATTTCCTCATCTGAAAAACCACAGTATGTCTGGATCAGCAAATTTATTTCTGCTTTCATATTTTCAATGGATTCCGTATGCCGCTCTGTCCACTGATCCGGGTCCGCGTATTCTTTCCTTTCACATTCATCATACAGCCACTGCACATATTCGCACAGCCCCTCCAGTGCAGTTTCCGCATCTCCATACACAATAATCTCTCTGCAAAGCAGACTGCTCAGTTCTTCCATGACATAACCGTAACGGGCTGCTACGTTTACAACCGCTTTGTATTCATCAAACACATCCACACGATAAAGGTTATTTGCATCATAATAAGCAGCCATGGCCATATACTGCTCCGTTTCTTCGTATTCGTCCAGCTGTTCTATGTAAACATCCGCATTTTTTCTGATGCTGTTCTCATTAATGGCATACGCAAGATCATAGTGAAACACATTCAGAACAAACATAATCAGAACCACTATGACCAGAACCAGTATCACCACTGTTTTTATGCTTTTTACACTATAAGATCTTGCAGTGGATATCACTTCTTTTTCTGTTTTTGAAAATCGTTTTTCATACTTTTTCATGTCCTCCCGGTGCTTTACTGCATCCGGATTTGGCATTCCGCAGAAGGGACAGTATGCATCTTCAATCTTCATGTTGCCGCCGCAGACTCTGCATTTCATCTTACATATCCTCCTATCTTTTCTGTCAGTTCAGCCGCATAGGATTCACCGTAATCATAATTGATTCCCTGTGTTTCCGTATAAATATGTGCCAGAAATTCTTCCACGTCTTCTTCTGACAAACCAAACAGACTTTGAATCTGTTCCGATACTTCCGCCTGATACGCATCAATACGCTGCCTGTCACGTTGGCTGTAATCCACGTATGACGTATTGGAACGTGACAAATGAGCAAAACAGTTCAGCAGAAAATCCACATCCTGATCGTTCCAGTCACCTCCATCAGAAATATAACCAATCACAGACATAGCCTGCTTATAATTTAAATACTGGCCATAAAATCCATAGTGAGACCAGCTGTCGATATCATACCTGTCTCCGCTTTCCTGCAGTTTCTCTTCAAATTCAAAGATTGCTTCGTAATCTTCCTGCTCATACCACTCATCAAGCTGTGAAAAGTATTCTCTTTCAAAAAGGATCTGGGCTTTTCTCTGTTCTTTTTCCTTTTTATCCTGAATCAGACAGATAGCGCCTGTCAAGGCCGCCATAAGAATAACTGCGGCTGCAACAATGGCAAACACACGCCCGGTATGCCTTACGTGACTCTTTGCCTCTTCCACATAGGTCTCTTCCGGAACATCCTCCAAATCCTCCAGATCTTCCAGAATATCTTCCAGCTTTTCCATATATTCCGCTTCAGAACCTTTGTAATGAAATGCATCACAATAGGGACACTTTGGTTCGTTATCATCAAAAAAAGCCCCGCATTGCTCACATCTTATCTCCATACTGCCCCTCCCCGTCATCAAATGCAATATCATAATACCAGCTGCGGATTACTCCGCATTTTATGCTCTCGTAATTCGCAAAACATTCGAAATCCGCCCTATTCGAACTACTTTTCTCATGTTTTGCGGGTCTCAAAGTCACATTTTTTCATGCAGGCATGAAAAATGTGACCTTTTGACCCTGGTACAACATTATTATAACATAATCATACCCTTCACGCAATC
>JAXJSH010000007.1:0-12191 GCA_036310185.1 Lachnospiraceae bacterium
GTCCCTTAACTGTATCATATGATACCAGGGTCAAAAGGTCACATGTTTCATGCCTGCATGAAAAAATGTGACTTTGAGACCCGCAAAACATGAGAAAGCAGCCCGAATAGGGCGGATTTCGAATATTTTTAGGATTACGGGAGCGTAAAATGCGGAGTAATCCGTAGGTATCAAGGATTTAAAATACCTTTTGACCCCACATCATCATATATAGTTGGTGAATGCGAAAAAGTATCATTGTTAAAAAAATCACACAATTTTCGAAAAAAATCCAAATTCTTTTAAAAAAATTCAGAATATATTTGTAATTTATTCGGGAATCTTGTATAATAAAATAAGCTTAACGAGCGTGGATTTGGTGAAAATACACAAACCGAAAGGGGGATTTTATTTATTATGCTAGATCAGTCTTATTATCAGAAAGCAGATGAGATTATCGGGCACTATGGAAAAAAAGCAAGCTCGCTGATTCCCATCATGCAGGACATCCAGGAGGCATATCGTTATCTGCCGGGTGAACTGCTTTCCTATGTCGCAGAACAGATCGGAGTGACAGAAGCGAAAGCATACAGTGTTGCAACATTCTACGAAAACTTTTCTTTCGAGGCAAAAGGAAAGTACGTCATTAAAGTTTGTGATGGAACCGCATGTCATGTCCGTAAATCCATGCCGGTTCTCGAAGCCTTATACAAAAAGCTGGGTCTAAGTAAGAAAAAACACACCACTGACGATATGCTGTTTACGGTAGAAACCGTTTCCTGTCTCGGTGCTTGTGGTCTTGCTCCGACCATGATGGTCAACGAAGAAGTATATCCGAGAATGACACCGGAAAAAGCGGAAGAGCTGATTGATAAATTAAGAGGAGGTGGCGACGCATGATTGAGACAAGAGAAGCGTTAACAAATGTTCGTGAAGAAGCTTCGAAAGCACTGACATCCTATGATTGCCGTATTCTCGTCTGTTCCGGTACCGGATGTATTGCCACCGGTTCTGAAAAGATTTATGAAAAATTTTTAGAGATCTGTAAAGACGCACCTGGTGTGACACTGGAATTTGCCCAACATGACAGCGATGCCCACGTGGGTGTAAAGAAAACCGGCTGCCAGGGTATCTGTGAACTTGGTCCTCTGGTTCGTATCCAGAAAGGTGACAAAGTCGTTCAGTATACAAAAGTTCAGGTGGAAGATTGTGATGAGATCTTTGAGCGTACCGTAAAAGGCGAAGAAGTTCTGGAACATCTTCTTTATAAACAGAAAGGTACAGCCTACGAAAAACCGGAAGAGATTCCGTTTATCGCAAAACAGACACGTCTTGTTCTGGAAAACTGCGGTCGTTTTGATGCAGAATCGCTTGATGAATACATAGCAAGCGGCGGATTTAAGGCCCTTGAAAAAGCATTGTTTGAAATGACTCCGGACCAGATCATCGAAACCGTAGATCAGTCCGGTCTCCGTGGTCGTGGAGGCGGGGGCTTTCCGGCAGGCAAAAAGTGGAAACAGGTAGCCCGTCAGAAAGAGACGGAACGATACGTTGTATGTAACGGTGACGAAGGTGATCCGGGTGCATTCATGGACGGTTCCGTAATGGAAGGTGATCCGTACCGTCTGATCGAAGGTATGATGCTGGCTGCTTATGCAGTAAAAGCAGAAAACGGTTACATCTATGTTCGTGCAGAGTATCCGATGTCCGTAAAACGTCTGCGCCATGCAATTGCTGAACTGGAAGACAGAGGGCTTCTCGGCGATAATATCCTTGGCACAGGATTTAATTTCCATATGCACATCAACCGTGGTGCCGGCGCATTCGTATGTGGTGAAGGCTCTGCCCTTACTGCATCCATTGAAGGCAACCGTGGTATGCCCCGTGTAAAACCGCCCCGTACCGTAGAAAAAGGTCTTTGGGCAAAACCGACTGTACTGAATAACGTAGAGACCTTTGCGAACGTTCCGAAGATTCTCTTAAACGGAGCAGAATGGTATCGCAGCATCGGTACCGAGGGCAGTCCGGGAACAAAGACCTTCTCCCTGACCGGTTCCATTGAAAATACCGGTCTGATCGAAGTTCCAATGGGAACGACCCTTCGTGAGATCATCTTTGATATCGGCGGCGGCCTAAAAGGCGGCGGCAAGTTCAAAGCTGTTCAGATCGGCGGTCCGTCCGGCGGATGTCTGACGGAAGATCATCTGGATGTACCGCTTGATTTTGACTCCGTTAAAAAATACGGTGCCATTGTTGGTTCCGGCGGACTCGTTGTAATGGATGAACATACCTGTATGGTTGAGGTTGCACGTTTCTTCATGAGTTTCACACAGCGTGAATCCTGCGGCAAATGTGTACCGTGCCGTGAAGGCACCAAACGTATGCTGGAGATTCTGGAAAAGATCGTTGCAGGCAAAGGCGAGATGGAAGATCTTGACCGTCTCCAGG
Source organism: Lachnospiraceae bacterium (assembly GCA_036310185.1). Taxonomy (GTDB): domain Bacteria; phylum Bacillota; class Clostridia; order Lachnospirales; family Lachnospiraceae; genus JALENY01. The sequence goes on from JAXJSH010000007.1 coordinate 2,428, forward strand.
AACTGGCTGAGATGGTTAAAAGCATGGCTCTGTGCGGTCTCGGAAAGAGTGCTCCGCTTCCGGTACTGTCTACTTTGAAAACATTCCGTGAAGAATACGAAGAGCATATTCTGGATCATAAGTGCCGTGCAAAAGTCTGCGAGGCAATGAAACAGTACAAGATCAATCCGGAATTCTGCCGCGGATGTTCCAAGTGTGCGAAGAACTGTCCGGTTGGCGCGATCACTGGTCAGATCAAGAAATGTTATCATATCGATCCTAATATTTGTATCCACTGCGGTGCATGTAAAGAGAACTGTGCATTCGATGCAATCTATATTGAGGATTAGGAGGTGACATTATGGGAACAATGACAATTGACGGTAGAAAAGTAGAATTTACCGATGAAAAAAACGTATTATCCATTATTCGAAAAGCTGGTATTGACATTCCCACTCTGTGTTATCACTCCGAGATTTCAACTTTCGGTGCGTGCCGTCTGTGTACGGTAGAAGATGACAGAGGAAGGACTTTTGCTTCCTGTTCTGAAGAACCAAGAGACGGAATGGTGATCTATACCAACTCTGCAAAAGTGAAAAAATACAGAAAGTTAATCGTAGAATTGCTTCTGGCGGCACACTGCAGAGACTGTACCACCTGTGTTAAGAGCGGCGCATGTAAGCTTCAGGAACTGGCACATCGTCTCGGTGTTATGAAAGTCCGTTTCGAAAATACAAGAGAGCAGCGTCCGCTGGACGAGAGCTCTGCTGCCATTATCCGTGATCCGAACAAATGTATTCTTTGCGGAAACTGCGTGCGTGTCTGTGATGAATTGCAGGGAATCGGAGCACTTGGCTTTGCGTTCCGCGGAACCGATGCTATGGTCATGCCGGCATTTAACAAAGATATTGCAGCAACAAACTGTGTTGGCTGCGGTCAGTGCCGTGTATTCTGTCCGACCGGTGCTATCAGCATTCATACCAACATGGATGATGTGTGGGAGGTACTGGCGGATCCGAATACCCGTGTAGTAGCACAGGTTGCTCCGGCAGTTCGGGTAGCAGTTGGTGATGCATTCGGCTTACAGAAGGGCCGCAGTGTTATGGGCAAAATCGTAAATGTTCTTCACCGTCTTGGTTTTGACGAAGTATATGATACAGCATTCTCAGCAGACTTAACCGTTATGGAAGAGTCCGCGGAATTTCTTGAAAGAGTAGCAGCCGGTGAGAAACTGCCGCTTCTGACCTCCTGTTGCCCGGCATGGGTTAAATTTATTGTGGAGCAGTATCCGGAATACAAGGACAATCTGTCCACCTGCCGTTCTCCGCAGGGCATGCTGTCTGCAGTAACAAAAGAATGGTATCGGGATCCGCAGCACAATACAGACGGAAAACGTACCGTAGTTGTATCTTTTATGCCATGTACTGCCAAAAAGCTGGAAGCAGAACGTCCCAACAGCTATACAAAAGGCGAAAAAGACACCGATTTTGTAGTTACCACAACAGAACTGATCCGTATGATCAAAAACAGCGGTATTGATTTTGCATCACTGGAACCGGAAGCAAGTGATGTTCCGTTCGGATTCGGTTCCGGCGGTGGTGTCCTCTTTGGTGTAACCGGTGGTGTGACCGAAGCGGTTCTGCGCAGACTGGTTCCGGAACACAGCGCAGCAGCACTGGAAGGAATCGCAGAATGCGGCGTTCGCGGAGATGAAGCGATCAGAGAATTTACCATTAACTACAAAGGTACTGATGTAAATATCTGTGTAGCAAGCGGCCTTGCAAATGCGCGTGAAGTAATGGAACGCGTGAAAAATGGTGAAGCGAACTATCACCTCATTGAGATCATGGCGTGCCGCCGTGGCTGTATCATGGGTGGCGGTCAGCCTCCGAAAGCAGGTGATCGCACAAAAGCAGCCCGTACAAAAGGCATCTACAATGCAGATAATGTGGCAACCGTTAAGAAACCGGATGAGAACCCGCTGATTCAGTCCCTGTACGATGGATTTCTGAAAGGAAAAACACACGAACTGCTTCATAATGAAGGTTATTAATTCAGCAAAAATCCAAATAATAAGATATACCATACAAATTAACCATTGAAATCAGAAGCACCGGAAGGCAATATCTTTCCGGTGTTTCTGACTGTAGAAAAAGTTTTCGACAGGATAAAAAGGTATTTGAACATCTTTTTAATGTGTCCAACTATTGGCGTTGGCAATGAAGATGGCATCTTAAAATTTTTTTGATGAATTTGGTATATAGACTTAGTCGTTTGTCCCTAAAAAACGATGGTAAACAGATAGAATAAATAAAAAGCATGAATTTATCTGCTGAGATAATTAAAAAAAAGCGGTAATAATCAGATAAAATCGACAAAAATCAAAGATATATCCGCTGAAAGTGCTATAAAAACAGTAAATGAACAGATAAAAATGGCAAAAATAGAAATTTTGTCTGCTGAAAATACGCTAAAGAGCAATCAGTGAGCAGATAAAACTGACAAAAACAGAAGATTTATCCGCTGAAAGCGCTATAAAAACAGTAAATGAACAGATAAAAATAGCGTAAATAGAAAGCTCATCTGCTAAGAAAAACAAATAAAGTTGACACCAAGCAGATGGGGCAACAAAAAGAAAGATTTTATAGGTGTAATTGTGATAAAATATAAAAAATGTTTTGTATTAAACAGTATCTCGGAAAAAAGAATTTTAATGAGATTGATGCTTTTGGAAACAAAGGGAAAAAAGACTTGACTAAATAGGGAGGTTTTTATGCAAGCTTATGAAGTAATCGTAAAAAAGAGAGACGGATTGGAACTGACCACAGAAGAAATCAATTATTTCATTCGTGGTTTATCAACTGGCGAAATACCGGATTATCAAGTATCTGCTATGACTATGGCAATCTATTTTCGTGGAATGACCTCCAGAGAATTGTCAGACTGGACAATGGCCATGGTAAATTCCGGTGCAACCATGGACTTGAGTGAAATTTCCGGTATCAAGGCAGATAAACACAGCAGCGGCGGTGTAGGAGATAAGACCACGATCCTGCTTGCACCGTGGATTGCAGCATGCGGCGTTCCTATTGCAAAAATGTCCGGAAGAGGACTGGGACATACCGGCGGAACAATCGATAAATTAGAGGCCATCCCCGGTTTTCAAACATCCCTTTCGAAAGAGCAGTTTATCAAGAATGTGAATGAGATAGGTGTTGCCGTGGCTGGTCAGACCGGCAACCTGGTTCCGGCAGATAAAAAACTGTATGCGATTCGTGATGTGACAGGAACTGTCGACAGCATTCCGCTTATTGCCAGCAGTATCATGAGTAAGAAGATCGCTGCCGGTGCAGATGCAATTGTATTGGACGTAAAAGTCGGTTCCGGAGCATTTATGAAATCCGTAGAGGATGCAAAAGCTCTTGCAAAAGCAATGGTATCCATTGGAACAAGTCTGAACCGCAATACGGTTGCGATTATTTCTAATATGAATCAGCCCCTTGGTAATGCGGTCGGCAATGCGATCGAAGTCGTTGAAGCTATCGAGGCGTTAAAAGGCAATGGTCCGGAAGATCTGATGGAACTTATGTATGCACTGGGCAGTCAGATGCTGATCGTTTCCGGAAAAATAAAGACACTTGAGGAAGGAACTGTACTTATGCAGGAAATTCTGAAAAGTGGAGCAGCACTTGAAAAATTAAAAGAAATGATCCGTGCGCAGGGGGGAGATGCGAATGTAGTTGAAGATTATACTCTTTTGCCACAGGCAGGGTATACCATGGAAATTCCGGCCCCAGAAACCGGTTATATCTCAGATATTATGGCGCAGGAAATCGGTCTTGCCGTAAAAATCATTGGCGCAGGTCGGGAAAAGATGGATGACGTGCTTGACTTAAGTTCCGGTGTATATCTGAAGAAAAAGGTCGGTGATTACGCAGAAAAAGGTGAGCCGATCGCGATCTTATATGGAAACAACACCGAAAAAATGCAGGAAGCGTCTTTACGCATTCAGAAGGCATATGGTTACAGTACAGAAAAACTGCCTGTTTTGCCTATGATTCATGCTGTAATTACAAAGGAGGATCTGGAGAATGAATGATAAGGAAAAAGTGTGTGTCTCGCTGCTGGACGCAGCGGAAAAAGCAAAAGAATTTGCCTATGCACCTTATTCCAATTTTCGTGTAGGAGCGGCTTTGCTGGCGAAAAATGGTCAGATTTTTACCGGTGTAAATATCGAAAATGATTCTTATGGAGCAACAAACTGTGCAGAGAGAACAGCTGTTTTTAAAGCAGTATCGGAAGGAATCAGGGAATTTGAAGCAATCGCCATCCTAAGTGACAGCGATGAAATTATATATCCTTGTGGTATTTGCAGACAGGTATTGAATGAGTTTGTGGACGATGATTTTGTTGTGGTTTGCGGCAATTGTAAAAAGGAATATAAAGTGTATAGATTTAAAGAACTTCTGCCCAATACACAAATACCTCTATAACAGTTGCGGCAATGTGAAGTATGAATAACAAAAAATAACGGAAGAACATAAGTTTAACTAACACTCTATTGCCGCCTGTGGTATAATTAGCAGGTCATAAGAATATATGGGAATAGTTGGATTCATTGGACTTGGTGTTTATTTAAGAACAGCGAGACAGTTGAAAAATGAATAATAGAAAAATGCAAATGGAAGGATGCTGTTATGCCAGTGAAAAACGAAACGAAAAAACTGAATTTCCTATTTACAGAAAAAGGATTTCTCTTGGATGAAAAAGACGAAACATATCCGCATGAAATACAAAAATGGAAAGAGAAATTTGGAAAATCTTTCATTCAAGCATTATATAATCTTGGTTTTGAAGAGAAACCGGCATGGTTGGATGCGGCAGGCTCTTACCTGTATATGGTGGCAGATCAGTTTCTGCAGCAGCTGACACGATTGCCGGATATTGAATTATTGCGGGAAAAGGTTGTGATCCCTGTGGATGAGGATATTGCAGAGAAGCTGTTAAATGCGGTTCCTTTTACATTGGGATCAGAACATGTGACATTAAAATGGATCCAGGGGATTTTCACACAGCTGCAGAATGTCTTTGCAGATGAGATAAAAAAATATGATGGGACGGTGTCTTTATATCTGGCAGATAAGAGTCAGCATTTAAGAGTTCCGGAACGTATCTTTTTTCATCTTGTAGAATGTAAGGATAAGGATTACCCATTTGCCTTTCTTGCCACTTATGCAACAAAGGACAGTAAAGGTAAGGTAAAACATATGCCGTTGCGATATGCACTTACTGAATATAATGCAAAGAGGGATAAGCTGTTAGAATTATTGGCCTGTTTGAATAAAGCCTCAGAAGCATCGGGGCTGATCGGAGAATTCGTAACGAAAGGTGAGATGTTTCATCCGCTTCGGCTGACGGCAGAAGAAGCATGGCATTTGTTAAAAGATATTCCGGCAATTGAGCAGGCCGGAATTGTATGCCGAATTCCGAACTGGTGGAAGAAAAAAGCGTATAATATATCCATGTCAGTGAATCTGGGGGAGGAAAAACCGTCGTTGCTTGGCATGGGGACAATTCTGCAGATGGTGCCGCAGCTTACAGTCGATGGGATCACGCTTACTCAGGATGAAATCCGTTCTCTGCAGGCGCAGACAGAAGGACTGGCTTATTTAAAAGGTAAGTGGATTGAAGTCAATCACAGTCATTTGGAAAAACTTCTTCAGGAAATGGAAAATTACAAGGGCGATCTAACTCTGCTGCAGGCACTGCGAATGGGAATTGAAAGCGAACAGGGCAAAGCCGGTGCAGATGTGGGGCCGATTGTTACGAATGGAACATGGCTGTCCGAACTTTTGAAAAATCTGCGCACACCCCGAAATATCCGCTCTGCTGTGGTGCCAAAATCTTTTCATGCAGTACTTCGCCCGTACCAGAAATCAGGCTATACCTGGCTGAATTATATGGATAAACTCGGATTTGGGGCATGTCTTGCTGATGATATGGGACTCGGCAAAACAGTGCAGGTACTTGCATATCTGGAAAAACTTAGAAAAACGAAGAAGAATGCAAGGGTGCTTCTGGTGGTTCCGGCATCTTTAATTGGAAACTGGCAAAAGGAATCCGAAAAATTCGCACCGGAGATGTCAGTTGTGATATTACATGGCGGCGGTGCGAAAAAACTGGGAGAATTTGTAAAGGTAGATGACAGTTTTCTTACGATCACAACGTATGGTATGGTGACTAGAATTCTAGAACTGGAGCAGATTACCTGGGACTGCTTGATTCTGGATGAGGCCCAGGCAATCAAAAATCCGACGACGAAACAGACCAGACAGGTGAAAAAGTTAAAAGGTTCCATGCGGATTGCCATGACGGGAACGCCCATTGAAAACGATCTGACAAATCTGTGGTCGCTGTTTGATTTTCTGAATAAAGGACTTTTGGGTGGTTCGCAGGAATTTCATGAATATTGTAAACATTTGGAGGAATATCCGGAAGGATATGCTAAATTAAAGTCCATGATCTCGCCGTTTATGCTGCGTCGTGTAAAAACAGATAAAACAATTATTGCGGATCTTCCGGAAAAAATAGAGCAGGTAGACTATGTGGCACTCTCTAAAAAGCAGACCGTACTGTATCGAAAATACGTAAGTGAGCTTGCAGAACGTCTGGAAAAAGCGGATGGAATGGAACGCCGTGGTCTGGTACTGGCTTCGCTAATGAAATTGAAGCAGATATGCAATCATCCGGATCAATATCTTGGGCAGAATACATTTGACGAAAAAGAGAGCGGAAAATTTGCTATGCTCAGGGAATTGTGTGAGACGATTTATGAAAAACGTGAGCGGGTATTGATCTTCACACAGTTTAAAGAAATCACACCATATCTTGATGAATTTTTATCAGAGATCTTTCATCGACATGGATTTGTTTTGCATGGCGGCACGCCCATAGCTGCAAGAAATCAAATGGTAGAATCCTTCCAGGGAGAAAAGTATGTTCCGTATATGGTACTGTCTGTAAAGGCTGGCGGTACCGGTCTGAATCTTACGAAAGCCAGTCATGTGATTCATTTTGACCGTTGGTGGAATCCGGCAGTCGAAAATCAGGCAACTGACCGCGCATATCGAATCGGACAGAAAAAGAATGTCATGGTTCATAAACTCGTGTGCAAGGGAACGATAGAAGAAAAAATAAATGAACTACTGGAATCAAAAAAAGAACTGGCGGCAAATGTGATTGGATCAGGCGGTGAAAACTGGATTACAGAAATGAGCAATGAAGAATTGCTGTCAGTTCTTAAGTTGGAGGTATAAGGTTAAAATGAGAAGAAGCTATTGGAACACCGGGCAAAATTATAGCCAGCCGGATACTGTACAACTGCAGAAAAATGCGAGGATGACTGCGAAAAAAGAAAAGCAGAAAGGAAAGGTGCTGCAGCCGGTTGTCCTTAAGGGAAGAAAAATTGTGAACAGCTGGTGGGGACAGGCATGGTGTGACAATCTGGAAAAATATGCAGATTATGAGAGCAGACTGGAACGAGGGAAACGCTATGTTCGAACCGGGGCTGTAGTGGATCTTAAAATACAAAAAGGAAAAGTGCTCGCCAGAGTTCAGGGGCGACGGAAAACACCTTATAAGGTTGAAATTCGTATTAGCCCATTATCCGAAGAACGCTGCCAGACTGCGATTGAAAAATGCGGCCGCAGGATAGATAATCTGGAAAGACTGTTGAAAGGAGATTTTACAGAGGATTTAAAAGATCTTTTCACAAGTACAGACGGACTTTTTCCAAGACCACAGGAGATTAGCTTCCAATGCAGCTGCCCGGATTGGGCATTGATGTGCAAGCACGTGGCGGCAGTTTTGTACGGAATTGGCAGCAGATTCGATGAAGATCCTCTTTTGTTTTTTGAATTGCGCGGAATTAATGTAGGACGGTTTGTGGATATTACCATAGAAAATCGTATTGAGAGTATGCTGGACAATGCAGATGCGAAAAGTGAACGTATTATTCAAGACAGTGATTGGGAAGAGTTGTTTGGAGTATTTTAAAAAATTCAGGATAGTCAAAATGCTTTGAAGTAGTCCGAATATAGAAGGCAAACTTTGGAGTTTATGTTAAATGTCATAAAAAAAACTAAAATACTTGAAATTTTTTACATAAATAAGTATACTGTATACAGTTAAGCAATTAACGCTCTGTCACAATTTCATATAAAAAATAGTGGTCTTCTTTTATAAGAAGATAATAGGGAAACCGGTGATTGCGTTCGTATCGGTTACTTCAGAAATCACAAACAGGAAGGTGCTTCGGCACCTTCCTGTAAATTATTATGTGGTTGATTATAATAAATCAGCCGCTTTCATCATTTCAATCAATTCATTATATTTTCCGGTAATGTATCCGTAATTTTCCTTTTTATGGGGAATCTGGCAATCGGAACAATCCTTGCAGCCATTTTCTGTAATACGAAAATCCCCCCCGCATTTCGTCCCCATAGCATAAAGAGGACAGTAGCAGAAGAGACAGTTAAAATTTTCTGAATCCGCATTTCTGTGACAGGGAAAATACTCACATTTTTTGTGACTGTAAAAGGAAAATTCTTTATCTTCCCAAAATTCTTTACCCATACAAACCTCCTGCAAATAAAAAAACTGCTTTGGCAAAAGCAGATACATTTTTTAGTGACGATGCTGCTTCGAAGAGTACAGCTTAACTCTAGCGCGGAGGGTCCAGAGTCTCGAAGCAGAATCGCCTGCCATTTAATCTTGCTCTTTCCAGAGCATACCACAAAAAGCAGTATAATTCATACGAACAGGCTCATTCCATATTCCATAAAAAATGCCTGCTTAACCACAAAAAAGCAGACATACCTCATGATCGCATCTATATCATGAAATAGGTGTTATACTTTACACGGAAGCTTAACCTTGCCATACAAAGCAGGTTTCCTGGCTTAAGAATCATCATTCGAGCTCCCCTTCTCATACGATATGTACAATGGGATATTGAGAACGAACTCCTCTTTTACAGTGACCGGATCGCTCAGGATTTTCACCTGATTCCCTCTTCTGAACACCGGATATCGGTGATCAGCACTTCATATGTTCTATATGGAATTATACTGAATTCATCGTATCACTGTTGTCTTTATCTGTCAATAAAATAGTTTTGTAAAGTTCCATTTTCATTTCCGTATGAGTACTTCTACATCAACCATTTATAATGGAAGGGCTTATGCAGGCGTCTGTGGTTCCGGTCAGTTCGCAGCATACTCCGGCCATAATATTGTGGTCATTGATCTCTTTATAGAAATATGAATCCGGTCGTGGTATATTAACAGTATACAGTGGAAGAGACATGGAAAAATTTGAAATTGCAAGGATTAGTCCTGTCTCGGGAATTTGCGAGGAGGTGCGAATAATGCTTATAGATTCACATATACATTTGTCCCATGCCTTATATGATGGAACATTTCCGTATATAAATTCCCTGGAAAATGGGGGAGAAATACCTTATGATACGCGGGAAAATCTGATTGATAAGATCAAGGCAGCAGGTGTTGCATTTTGTATTGAGCCGGGTATTGAATTTGAATCAAATGAGAAAATACTTGCATTAAACAGCAAATATCCTGACTTTATCCTGCCGGCAGTGGGTGTTCATCCGACAAGGACTCCCTATACACCATGGAAGAGAAGAAAAGCAATTGCAGAATTGTCAGGAAAAGAGACTGTTGTTGCCATAGGTGAACTGGGACTGGACTATCATCATGACAGAA
>JAXJSH010000008.1:0-25913 GCA_036310185.1 Lachnospiraceae bacterium
CCGGGAAAAAGCATTAAAAGAGGACTTGCAAAAACAAGTCCTCCAAATGTATAGTAAAATTATGAAATGAAAAAGATGCTGTAATTATTTATCTAATCCCCAGATATCGCGGTTGTATTCCTCAATGGTTCTGTCAGATGAGAAATAACCTGCTTTACTGATGTTAACCATCATTTTCTTAGCCCAGCCAAGTCTGTCTTCGTAATCTGCGAAGGCTTTTTCTTTTGCAGCCACATAGGACTGGAAGTCCGGAAGGGTCATGAACCAGTCTTTGTTGATCAGCTCGTTTTTCAGTCTTTCCAGATGTTCCTGACTGCCGACTTTCAGCATTTCATCGCTTGTGATGAAGTCGATGGCAGCTTTGATATCTGCATCGTTTTCATAGTAGCTTTTTGCATTGTAGCTCCAGTCTTTGTAACGCTGGATAACCGTGTCACTGGAATCACCGAAGATGTAGATGTTGTCATCGCCAACCAGCTCGTGAATCTCAACGTTTGCACCGTCTTCTGTACCGAGTGTTACAGCACCGTTCAGCATGAATTTCATGTTTCCGGTTCCGCTGGCTTCCTTGGATGCCAGAGAGATCTGTTCGGAAATATCGCAGGCCGGAATCAGTTTTTCTGCTGCTGTTACGTTGTAGTTTTCAACCATAACCACATTCAGGTACGGATTTACTTCCGGATCGTTTTTAACGATTTCCTGGAGGCAGAGGATCAGGTGAATGATATCCTGTGCAATGGTGTATGCAGGTGCAGCCTTTGCTCCGAAGATTGCAGTGATCGGAGTGGACGGTTTTTTACCGCTCTTGATTTCCAGATATTTGTGGATCAGGTAGAGCGCATTCATCTGCTGACGTTTGTACTCATGCAGACGTTTGATCTGGATATCGAAAATAGAGTTTTCGTTGATTTCCACACCCTGAGTACGTTTCAGGTAATCTTTCAGTGCTGCCTTGTTTTCTTTTTTGATGTTCAGCAGCAGTTCCAGTGTTGCATCGGATGCAGTGAAGTTTGCCAGTTTTTCCAGTTCTGCAGCGTCTTTTTTGTATCCTTCACCGATGAGAGAGGTAATAAATTCAGCCAGCTTCGGATTACAGTGGAGCAGCCATCTGCGGAATGTGATACCGTTTGTTTTGTTGTTGAACTTCTCCGGATAAATTTTGTAGAAGTTGTTCAGCTCGTTGTCTTTTAAGATGTCAGTATGCAGGGATGCAACACCGTTTACACTGAATCCGTAGTGGATGTCGATGTGTGCCATATGAACGCGTTCTTCCCGGTCAATGATGTATACGGACTCATCCTGGAATTTTCTGCGTACTTTGTTGTCCAGCACTTCGATGATAGGCATAAGCTGCGGAACTACTTTTTTCAGGTATGCAATCGGCCATTTTTCCAGTGCTTCTGCCAGGATTGTGTGGTTGGTGTAAGCACAGGTACGGCTTACGATATCAATGGCGTCATCCATATCGATACCGCGCTCCATAAGAAGACGGATCAGTTCCGGAATAACCATGGTCGGATGTGTATCGTTGATCTGGATAACAGCATAATCCGGAAGATCATATAAATTGCAGCCTTTTGCCTCGCATTCGTCCAGAATCAGGCGAGCGCCGTTGCTTACCATAAAGTACTGCTGATAAATACGGAGCAGTCTTCCGGCCTCATCGCCGTCATCCGGATACAGGAACAGGGTCAGATTTTTGGCAATATCTTCTTTGTTAAAATCAATACCGTCTTTTACGATGGAGTCGTCTACGCTCTCTGCATCGAAAAGATGAAGTTTGTTTGTTTTGTTGTCATAACCGGTTACTTCAATGTCGTACATTCTGGAAGTGATGGTCATACCGTTGAACTGGATTTCGTAAGTTTTGTCTGTTTTGGTCAGCCAGCTCTGATCTTCGATCCACGGATTCGGCTGTGTGGTCTGCAGACGGTTTTCAAATACCTGTTTAAACAGACCATAGTGATAGTTCAGACCGATACCGTCGCCGTTTAAACCAAGGGTAGCGATGGAATCCAGGAAACATGCTGCCAGACGGCCAAGTCCGCCGTTGCCAAGAGACGGTTCCGGCTCGATCTCTTCAATTTTGCAGATATCTTTGCCGTTTTCTGCCAGAAGTTCTTTTACTTCATCGTAGATACCCAGGTTGATCAGGTTGTTGGATAACAGCTTTCCGATCAGGAACTCTGCGGATATATAATATAATTTCTTTTTACCGTTATTTTTTTCTTTCTTTTTTGCCATGTCCTGTACCATGTCAAGCAGGCTGAAATAAACTTCCTGGTCTGTACAGTTTTTCAGATCTTTTCCATATTTCTTTTTTGTAATCTCACATAAATTCATAAGTTAAAACCCCTTTCAATTGTCTGCGACTGATTATACTGTCACTTTACTATTTTTTTGCAGGGATTTCTTGCAAAATAGTGTGATTTAGTTGTACAATACTATCATATTTGACGATTTACTGCACTAAAATAATGCAATTTGGCATGGAAAGGAAGGGGACAGGAAGAATATGGAAAACAAAATAGATCAGAAACACTACGAAATCTATCAGGAAACGAAGGCGCATTCATCACCGGAATTTCCCTACAATATTTATGTGTGTTCCATTCCGCTGGATTTTCCGCGCGTACCTCTTCATTGGCATAATGATATGGAACTTGTGGTTATCAAAAAAGGAGAAGGGATCGTGGGAGTCAATCTGGTGTCTTATGAAGTGGAGGCTGGCGATGTGGTTTTCATACTGCCGGGGCAGCTGCATTCCATTACGCAGAAAGGCAAAGCGGTCATGGAGTACGAAAATATCATTTTTAAAATTGATATGCTCAAATCCGTTGGTATGGACATCTGCGACACGCAATATATACAGCCTCTTTTTACGGGCAATCTGGACCTGCAGCCCCTTATGAATAAAAAATGTAACTATTATGCTGCTGTGGTGCCGCTGATTGAGCAGATTGACCGCATGTGCAATGTAAGGCCGGTGGGATATCAGCTGGCGATAAAAGGATTTCTTTTTCAGATATTTTTTCAGATTATCACAAATACGTCGGTGCATAGTCTTCATGCGGGGCGGATCAAATCACTGGATAAAGTAAAACAGGTGCTGGCTTATATAGAAGAGAATTATTCCAGGCCCATTACCATCGAGGAAATTGCACAGGTCTGTCACTACAGCAAATCCCATTTTATGAAGTTTTTTAAGGAAAATATGGGGATGGGATTTATACAGTATCTGAATGAACACCGTCTGGAAGTGGCCAGTCAGATGCTGCTGAAGACATCGGATAATATTCTGGACATTGCCGAAAAAACGGGATTTGAGAATCTCTCCTATTTTAATCGTATGTTCAAACGAAAATATGGGGTAACGCCGGGACAGTTCCGGAAATAATAAGATAACAGGCAAAATATGAAATGAGCAGGCTCAGTTATTAAAACGGAGGAAAATGTCAGAATAAATATTATAAAAAGGATGCAACAAAATCTGTTTTCCGTTACACTGTATATATAGATAGAAAGAAAATGTGTCTAAAAAGCAGGGGAACAGGAGGTTATGCGTATGAAAAAGAAAAATTATCGTATTTTGGCAATGCTGGTTTTGATTATGCTGATCTTGGCGGGCTGCGGAGCAGCAAGTAAAGATGCGTTTGATTCCGTCAGTTCATCTAATTATTCCAGCGGATCTGCCGCGGAAGAGGCAGCAGATTATGAATATGTGATGGAAGATGCTGCTGCAGATGCTGTGACGGCAGATTCCGGAAGCGGTGTGGAAAGTCCCAATCAGGCGGAAGGCCAGAACCGGAAACTGATCAAACGGCAGTATGTCACGATGGAAACAAAAGAATTTGATGAATTGACTGCATTTGTTCAGGAAAAGGTAAATGAGATCGGCGGCTACATAGAATATTCGGATGTTTCCGGAATTTCCTATAATTACAGCGGTACGAGATATGCCAGCTATACGATCCGCATTCCGGTGACAGAACTGGACGGTTTTGCCGAGACACTGAAAGAGGCGGGGAATGTGACCAATTTCTCCGAAAGTGTGGAAGATATCACGCTGAGTTATGTGGATACGGAGAGCCGTATCGCTGCTTTGGAAGCGGAGCGGGATACGCTCATGGGGATGCTGGAGCAGGCCGGAGATCTGGATACGCTGCTGGCGATCCAGTCCAGACTGACAGAAGTGCGTTATCAGCTGGAAAGCTATGAATCCAAGCTGCGCGTGTATAACAATGATATTGAGTACAGTACTGTTTCTCTGGAGATTTATGAGGTGGAACGGGAGACTGTGGTGAAAGATGACAGCTTCGGCAGTCAGCTCAAGGAACGTCTGTCTTCCAATTTCTATGATCTTGGGCAGCTTCTTGAGGGGCTGGCACTGTTCCTGATCGGCGGAATTCCGTTCTGGATTCTGCTGGCCGTAATTGGGGTGATTGTAATTGTGATTGTAAAAATGGTGCGCCGCCGTTCGAAGAAAAAAGCGGATACATTCGGCAATATGGGTATGGGTTCCCAGAATGTGAGCGGACAGATGAACCACCCGGGCAGCCAGGCAAATTCCGGTGATATGAGAAAACAGGAACCATCCGGTGACAAAAAATAGAAAATGACAGACCAATGGAAAAGATTGGGTTACCGTAATAAATGAAAGATTGAATTCATAAAGCACCCGCAGGGCCTTTTTAACGGAGGTTCTGCGGGTTTGCTTTATGAAATGGCTTGAAACCGCGCTTTGTTAATGCTATTATAGATGTAATGATTTTTGAGTGAAAGGTGACAACAATGGAAAAAATTATATTAACAGGCGACCGTCCTACCGGAAAACTTCATCTGGGACATTACGTGGGCTCCCTGCGCAGAAGAGTAGAATTACAGAATTCCGGAGAATATGATAAAATATTTATTATGATCGCAGACGCACAGGCATTGACTGACAATGCGGATAATCCGGAAAAAATCCGCCAGAATATTATAGAGGTGGCTTTGGATTATCTTTCCGTAGGTCTGGACCCGGAAAAATCCACACTGTTTATTCAGTCCATGGTTCCGCAGCTGACGGAGTTATCTTTTTATTATATGAATCTGGTAACCGTATCCAGACTGCAGCGTAACCCAACCGTAAAATCTGAGATTCAGATGCGTAATTTTGAAACAAGTATCCCGGTTGGATTCTTTACTTATCCCATCAGTCAGGCGGCTGATATCACAGCATTCCGCGCCACTGTAGTGCCGGTTGGCGAGGATCAGAAACCGATGCTTGAGCAGACAAAAGAGATTGTACACAAGTTCAACAGTGTATATGGAGAAACCCTGGTGGATCCGGCCATCATGCTTCCGGAAAATGAGACATGTATGCGTCTTCCGGGAATTGACGGAAAAGCGAAAATGAGCAAGTCGCTTGGAAACTGTATCTACCTTTCCGATACAGAAGAAGAAGTGAGCAAAAAAGTTATGAGTATGTTCACGGATCCGAATCACATCCGCGTACAGGATCCGGGCAGCCTGGAGGGCAATACCGTATTTATTTATCTGGATGCCTTTTGCAAAGATGAGCATTTCGCAGAATTTTTACCGGAATACAAAAATCTGGATGAGTTAAAAGCACATTATCAGCGGGGCGGTCTCGGTGATGTGAAGGTGAAACGGTTCCTGAATAAAGTTCTGGAAAGTGAGCTGGCACCGATCCGTGCAAGAAGAAAAGAGTATGAAGCAAATATTCCGTATGTATATGAAGTGCTGAAAAAAGGCTGCGAAGTGGCAGAGCGTGAGGCGGCTGCGACACTGCATGATGTACGTGAGGCAATGAAGATCAATTATTTTGAAGATGCGGCTCTGATTCAGGAGCAGATCGAACGTTTTAAATAAAAGTATTTCAGTTATACGAAGTTGTTGACAGACTTTTGACGAGATGACGTTGAAATTCGGGATTACTATACAATGAGACAGCAAGGCATGGGCAGGGATAGAGATTCAGACTCTATCCCTGATTTAAAATATACTGTGTGTCTGCAGTACCGGGTCGTGTTCTGTGATGCAGATTTCAGGGTATTTTAAGTAAAAGTATAGAAGAGAGTAAGATAAGTATGGAGAAAAAAATGGAAAAAACAGAAGGGCAGAACAGGGCTCAGATGGTGAAACACCAGCCGGAGGAAAACGAACTGGGGACGAAACCGGTAGGAAAACTCTTGTTTTCGCTGGCACTTCCGGCGATTACAGCGCAGATCGTAAATGTGCTGTATAACATGGTAGACCGGATGTATATCGGACATATTCCGAATATCGGTGCCCAGGCGCTGACCGGTGTAGGGGTAACGATGCCGATTATTATGCTGGTTTCTGCGTTTGCGGCACTGGTTAGTATGGGCGGCGCGCCGAGAGCATCTATTATGATGGGAAAAGGCAAAAAGGACGTGGCGGAACAGATTCTTGGAAACTGTACGGCTGCTCTGGTGATCGTAGCTTTGCTGCTGACCGTTGTGATTCAGCTCTTCGGAAGGGATTTGCTTCTGATGTTCGGCGCCAGCGAAAACACCATAGGCTATGCCTGGGAGTATATGTCGGTATATTCGCTGGGAACCATATTTGTGCAGTTGACGCTGGGTATGAATGCATTTATTACGGCCCAGGGATTTTCAAAGGTCAGCATGCTTACGGTCATGATCGGGGCGGTCTGCAATATTATTCTGGATCCGATTTTTATTTTTGGATTTGACATGGGAGTAAAGGGTGCAGCTCTGGCAACCATAATCTCTCAGGCCATTTCTGCAGTCTGGGTGCTTTATTTTCTGGTTGGCAGGAAGACACATCTGCGTATAAAAAAGGAAAATCTGGTTATCAGACCGAAAGTGTTTATGCCCTGTGTGGCACTTGGTCTGTCGCCGTTTATCATGCAGTCTACGGAAAGCGTTTTATCCGTATGCTTCAATTCATCTCTGCTGAAATACGGTGGAGATATGGCGGTAGGTGCCATGACCATTCTGAGCAGCAGCATGCAGTTCTCCATGCTGCCTCTTCAGGGTCTGACCCAGGGGGCACAGCCGATTACCAGTTATAACTATGGTGCACAGAATAAGGAGCGTGTGAAAAAATGCTTCTATTTATTGCTGCGTGCATGTTTGATCTATTCTGGCGTGCTGTGGGCATTGCTTATGCTGTTGCCGGGTGTGTTTGCGGGAATCTTTACCAGCGATCCAGAACTGATCCAAATAACCGCGCATGCGATGCGCATCTATATGGCGGTAAGTGTCCTGTTTGGTCTGCAGCTTGCCTGCCAGCAGACGTTCATTTCCATGGGAAATGCAAAAACATCCGTGTTCCTTGCACTGCTCCGTAAGGTGATTCTGCTGATTCCGCTCATTTACATCCTGCCCCGGTTTCTGCCGAATAAAGTGGATGCGGTCTTTCTGGCAGAGCCGGTGGCAGATATGATTGCGGTGAGTGTGACGGCTATCCTGTTCTTTACGTCATTCAGAAAATATCTGAAATCATAATTATATTATAGAAACAGGATCTTCAGAATGGCTGCAGTTATGCATAGAAGGTTTTTATAAAGATTCGCTTTGAGAGATTTGTATAAGAAAAAGAAAGAAAAAAGCCGATGTCGTGTGATATGCCCCTTGTCAAGTAGACAAGGGAAAATGATGGGACATCGGCTTTCTTTTGTCTGTAAAACTATTTAAGGTAAAATCTTCCTGAAGCGCCGCAGGGCAGTATCAATCCATTTGAAGAAACCGGAAGACCGATTTCCTGAGATTCCACGATTCCGTCATATTTGCGGAGTGCAGTTGACAGCATATAAGTCAGTACCGCCGGTGCAAGTCCTGTAGTATAGGAATTCACCAGGAAAAACAGCGGGTTGTCACTGAGCAGTTTTTCACAGAGACAGATGAGCGGATAAATGGCATCCTCGATTTTCCAGATCTCGCCTTTTGGTCCGCGTCCGTAGGAAGGCGGATCCATGATAATGGCATCGTAATGGTTGCCGCGGCGGATTTCACGTTCCACAAACTTCTGGCAGTCATCAACGATCCAGCGGATCGGCGCTTCTTTTAATCCGGATGATACGGCATTTTCTTTTGCCCAGTTTACCATACCTTTGGATGCATCCACGTGTGTGACGGATGCGCCGGCAGCGGCAGCGGCCAGTGTGGCACCGCCCGTGTAGGCAAAAAGATTCAGGACTTTGATCGGTCTGCCGGCATTTCGGATCAGATTGCCGAACCAGTCCCAGTTGGCCGCCTGTTCCGGAAACAGGCCGGTATGTTTGAAACTGAATGGTTTCAGGTTAAAAGTCAGGCTTTTGTAGGAAATGGTCCACTGCTGGGGCAGATCAAAAAACTCCCATTCTCCGCCGCCCTTTTTGCTGCGGTGATAGTGAGCGTTCCTATTGCGCCAGCCTTTTTCTTTGCGCGGGGTATCCCAGATTACCTGGGGGTCCGGACGGACCAGCAGATAGTCGCCCCAGCGCTCCAGCTTTTCTCCTTTTGAAGTATCGATTATTTCATAGTCTTTCCAATGGTCAGCTACCCACATCGGTTTAGGCCTCCTGTTTTGTCTGAATGATATTTTAATAAGAAAACACTCCCGCCGGAGTGTGTGGTGTCGGTTACATAGAAGGTCCGACTTGCTGTGTCTATTGTAACATACACGAAACGGGCGGACAAGAGCCATCCTTTTGCATTGAAACAGAAATCCGATCAGAGAAAGAGTGCCTGTTCACGGAAATGACGAAAATTTCCCTGAAAATGCCGCAGTTACTGCATTCTTTGTATATTGACATGCAAAAAAAAGAGAAGTAAAATAAAAAATATTATGGGCAGACTGGAATCTGCACATATATTGAGGAGGTTATTATGAAGGCGTACAGAGAAATGAGCAGAGAAGAACTGCTTCAGGAAAAAAAATCCCTGGAAGCACAGTTCGAAGAAGTAAAGGCAAAAAATTTGAAACTGGATATGTCCCGCGGTAAACCTGCACAGGCACAGCTGGATATCGGAAACGGCATGATGGATACCCTGAACAGCCAGTCTGACCTTAGAGCAGAAGACGGCGTTGACTGCAGAAACTACGGTATTCTGGATGGTATTCCGGAAGCGAAAAAACTGCTTGGTGATATGTCCGAAGTTCCGGCAGAAAACATGATCATCTATGGTAACTCCAGCTTGAGTATTATGTTTGACACCATTTCCAGAAGTATGTTGAAGGGTGTATGCGGCAGCACACCGTGGTGCAAACTGGATTCCGTAAAATTCCTTTGTCCGGCACCGGGTTATGACCGTCATTTTGCAATTTCCGAATACTTCGGTATTGAAAACGTATACGTTCCCATGCTTCCGACGGGACCGGATATGGACATCGTAGAAGAAATGGTAAAAGATCCGGCCGTAAAAGGTATCTGGTGTGTACCGAAATATTCCAATCCGCTGGGTATCACATTCTCCGATGAGACCGTTCGCCGTTTTGCAAACCTGAAACCGGCAGCAGAAGATTTCCGTATTTTCTGGGATAACGCATATTCCATCCATCATCTGTACGATGAACCGGAAAATCAGGATTTCCTTCTTGAGATCTTAAGTGAATGTGAAAAAGCAGGCAATCCGGATATGGTTTACAAGTTTATTTCCACATCAAAAGTAAGCTTCCCGGGATCCGGTGTGGCAGCAGTAACTGCATCCAAGAGAAACCTGGAAGATTTTGCAAAGAGCATGACTATTCAGACCATCGGCCATGACAAAGTAAATCAGCTCCGTCACGTTCGTTTCTTTAAAGATATGGACGGTATGCACGCACACATGAGAAAACATGCGGCAATTTTGCGTCCGAAGTTCGAGGCTGTACTGGATGGTCTTGAGAAAAATCTGGGCGGACTTGGCATTGGTGAATGGACAAAACCGCGCGGAGGATACTTCATTTCCTTTGATGCAATGGAAGGCTGCGCGAAGAAAATCGTTGCAAAAGCAAAAGAGGCAGGTCTTGTTATGACAACTGCAGGCGCAACATTCCCATACGGAAAGGATCCGAAAGATTCCAACATCCGTATTGCACCGTCTTATCCGACACCGGAAGAGCTGGCTGTTGCGACCGAGATTTTCGTACTCAGCGTAAAACTGGTAAGTGTTGACAAATTATTAGAAGAAAATTAATGAAAAGTACTGAAAAGAAAAAAGAAAAAAAGAAAAAAACTGCGGGCAGTATCCTGCTGGATCTGATTCTGGTGATTGCCATCGGCGTCATGATCTTTGCAGGGTATAACCTGTACAAAATATTCAGTGAATACAAAGAAGGCGAAGAGGAATACGAGGGTCTGCAGCAGTATGTGCAGGAAGTGGTCACTCCCGCACCGTCCGCTGGGACGGACACCGATGGGGAGCCGGTGATCGATCCGGAAACAGGACTTCCCATAGAGGCACAGGAGGTGGCAGCCTGTCCGATTACGGTCAACTTTGAGGAGCTGAAAGCGGTAAACCCGGATATAGTTGGATGGATATATATAGAAGCGATTCCGAATATCAGCTATCCCATTGTTCAGGGAACCGATAATGAATATTATCTGAAGCATACGGTAGAAAAGACCAGGAATTCATCTGCGTCGATCTTTTTGGATTACCAGAACAGTCCGGATTTTACCGACGCGAATACGATCATCTATGGTCATAATATGAAAAATCAGTCCATGTTCGGACTGCTGAAAAAAATGCGTGATCAGAGCGTTTATGATGAAAGTCCCTATATCTGGATTCTGACACCGTCAGGGGATTACCTTTACGAGGTATTTTCAGCCTGTGAAGTATCGGCAAATGACGAGGTATATACGCTGTTCAGTGCCGGCGGTGAGGAATTCAAGTCATATCTGGAAAAAATGCAGGCCAAATCCGATGTGGTAAATGACATGACATTTACCGGAGACGAATATATCATTACCCTGTCTACCTGTACCGGAAACGACGCGACCCGCTGTGTGGTACAGGCTGCCTGGAAGGAGTGATACCAGTGCATATTGAAATCGGTGATATTATAACCATGAAAAAACCGCATCCATGCGGCAGTAATCAGTGGGAAGTACTTCGTGTTGGAGCAGATTTCCGCCTGAAATGCTGCGGCTGCGGTCATCAGGTTATGTTAAAAAGAACACTTGTGGAGAAAAATACCAGGGCGGTGGAACATCCGGCCCCGTAAAGGAGGCAGTCCCATGTCAGATTTACAGCAGCAGATCGAAACATTTGCCGCACTTTTGCGGGAATCCGACAACATTGTGTTTTTTGGCGGAGCAGGCGTATCGACGGAAAGCAATATTCCGGACTTTCGCAGCACCGACGGACTTTATCATCAGCAGTATGATTATCCGCCGGAGACGATTTTAAGCCATACCTTTTTTATGCGTAACACCGAAGCATTTTACCGTTTTTATAAAGCGAAGATGCTGATGCTGGATGCAAAGCCGAATCCGGCCCATCTGGCACTGGCGAAGCTGGAAGAAATGGGAAAACTGAAAGGGATTATCACCCAGAATATCGACGGTCTTCATCAGGCCGCAGGAAGCAAAAATGTGCAGGAACTTCACGGCTCCGTTTTGCGCAATTATTGTATGCGCTGTGGAGAGTCATATGATGCCCGGTACATGAAACAGGCGGATGGCGTGCCCCGGTGCAGAAAATGCGGCGGTATCATTAAACCGGACGTGGTTCTCTATGAGGAAGGCCTTGACAATGATACGATCAGCCAATCCGTGTCCGCCATTGCCAATGCGGATGTGCTTATTATCGGCGGAACTTCTCTTGTGGTATACCCGGCAGCCGGGCTCGTCGATTACTACAGAGGGAAGAAGCTGGTTCTGATTAATCGGGACAGCACACCGAGAGACGGCCGTGCGGATCTGATCATCCGGGCACCCATTGGACAGGTATTTTCAAAAGCAATGGAATTGCTGTAAAATGCGTTACAAAAAGGTTGAAAAACAGGAAAAGTTTGTCAATTTTTTTGCGGTTGTCAGCTTGCATTTCTTTTGAAAATATGGTAACATATTTATCCGTGGCGTGGTGTTTTGCGCCATGATCCTTGTTTCTCCCGCTAAGGAGTCCGGGCACGACCATCATAAGCCCGCAAAACAAGGGAGAAGCCAATAGACCAGAAGGAGGTAAAAAGCATGAGCAAATATGAATTAGCGTTAGTTGTAAATGCTAAGATCGAGGACGAAGCTCGCGCAGCTGTAGTAGAGAAAGCAAAAGCTTACATTGAGCGTTTTGGTGGAACTGTTACAGAAGTTGAAGAATGGGGTAAGAAAAGATTAGCTTACGAAATTCAGAAAATGCGTGAAGGTTTCTACTACTTCATCCAGTTCGAAGCAGCTACAGACTGTCCGGCAGAACTCGAAAAGAGAATGCGTATCATGGACAACGTATTAAGATATTTAATCGTGAACAAAGACGAAAAATAATTTGTTCGCAGCACAGGTTGACCCAGAAAGGATGAATTATGAATAAGGTTATTTTAATGGGACGTTTAACCCGTGACCCGGAAGTTCGCTATAGCGCAGGCGAGAACGCACTGGCTATCGCAAGATATACACTGGCTGTTGACCGTCGTTTCAAAAGAGACGGAGAAGCAAGTGCAGATTTTATTCCGTGTGTAGTATTCGGCAAAAGTGCTGAGTTCGCAGAGAAGTATTTCCGTCAGGGAATGCGTGTTACCATCAGCGGACGCATCCAGACGGGCAGCTATACAAACAATGAAGGTAATCGTGTCTACACTACAGAGGTAGTGGTAGAAGAGCAGGAGTTCGCAGAGAGCAAGAGTGCAAGTCAGGCAAACGCTGCCGCATATCAGCCGCAGCAGTACAGCGCACCGGCACCGATGCAGTCAGCACCGAGACCGGCAGCGGACGGATTTATGAATATCCCGGAAGGCCTGGAAGAGGAACTCCCGTTTAGCTAAGAAGTGAGAAAACTTTCTTATAAAAGAATAATGAAAGGAGAGTTGAACAATGGCTTACAATAAAGCAGATCGTTCAGAAGGATTCAAACGTCGTGGACCGGCTCGCCGCCGTAAAAAAGTTTGTGTCTTCTGTGGTAAAGAGAACAACGAAATCGACTACAAGGATGTAAATAAATTAAAACGTTACGTATCTGAAAGAGGTAAAATTCTTCCGAGAAGAATTACCGGAAACTGCGCAAAACATCAGAGAGCAATCACAGTTGCTGTAAAACGCGCACGTCATCTTGCTATTATGCCGTATGTGGCTGACTAATAAGCTTGTTAGGGGTATCACTGAATAGGTGGTGCCTCTTTTTATTTATAAATATGGAAAGCGATTGCGTATAGACCTTCGTGGAAAAAGATTGTATAATTTTCAGGAAGTCAGTCATAAAAGACTGTATGAAAGCTGCCTTTAAAAGGCGGCAGAATGGAGCATTTATGAAATATTTACTGGTAGCGATCAATGCAAAATATATTCATTCCAATCTGGCAGTATACAGCCTGAAGGCTTTTGCCGAGAAAAAGGGAATTCCGGTTGAACTGCGGGAATACACCATCAATCAGCCAAAAGATTATATTCTCAAAGATATTTATATGCAAAAGCCGGATGCCGTATTCTTTTCCTGCTATATCTGGAATATCGATTATGTGGAATCCATCGTGAAAAATCTGAATCAGGTCAGCCCAAAACTTCCGATTTTTCTCGGCGGTCCGGAGGTTTCCTTTGATGCACGGGAGGTATTGAAACGTCTGCCGTTCCTGGCAGGGGTTATGCGCGGCGAGGGAGAAGAGACTTTTGCAGGTATTCTGCAGTGCGACTGGAATGAGCTGGTCTGGGGGCATGTCTACGGCAGTATACCGGTGAACATGGATGACCTGCCTTTTGTCTATGAAAATATGAATATGGATGATCTGGAACATCGGATCATCTATTATGAGAGCAGCCGCGGCTGTCCGTTTTCCTGCAGCTATTGTCTTTCCTCGGTGGATAAGCATCTGAGATTCCGCAGCCTGGATCTGGTGAAAAAAGAACTTCAGTTTTTTATCGATCACAAAGTTCCCCAGGTGAAGTTTGTAGATCGTACTTTTAACTGCAAAAAGGACCATGCACTTGCAATCTGGCGTTATATTCTGGAACACGATCAGGGGTATACCAATTTCCATTTTGAGGTGGCAGCGGATCTGCTGACAGATGAAATGCTGGAAGTGATGGCACAGATGCGCCCGGGGCTGATTCAGCTTGAAATCGGTGTGCAGTCCACCAATCCGGAGACGCTAAAAGCAATTCGAAGAACCATGAAGTTTGAAAAAGTGGCAGAGCTTGTAGATCGCATTCACAGCTTCAAAAACATCCATCAGCATCTGGATCTGATAGCAGGTCTGCCATATGAAGATTACGAACGTTTTCGTCAGTCTTTCAACGAGGTATATGCACTTGGGCCCAATCAGCTGCAGCTTGGATTTCTGAAAGTGCTGAAAGGATCCAATATGCATCAGATGGCGGAGTATTATGAATGCCGTTATCGAAAAGATGCGCCCTATGAGGTGCTTTCTACCCAGTGGATCACATTTGATGAGCTGATCAAACTGAAATCTGTGGATAAAATGGTCGATATTTATTATAACAGTGGACAATTTATCACATGTCTGCCTTATCTTGTAGAAGCTTTTGAGACACCTTTTGATTTTTTCCTGAGTCTTGGGGCATTCTATGAGAAAAAGGGGTATGAGATTCTGTCCCATTCCCGCATACGCCGTTATGACATTCTGCTGGAATTTGCGGAAGACTGCAATGCCGGTTATGGCGGCAGCATCAGCCATATTGATACGGAAAATCTCAAAAAGCAGATGACCATAGATCTGTATCTGCGTGAAAAGCTGAAAAAAGCACCGGTGTGGGCGGTGGATCTGACTGGGGAGTATACTTTTGATTATGAAAAGAGAGACCCGTTGTCCGGAAACGCCCGTATGCAGACTGTAACTGCTTAGAAGGTGCCCTTTATGAAATGTCAGAATACAATAATCTGGCAAAATATGTGAGAAATCTGCTTGATACTTAAAAGGAAATCCCTTATGATGATATAAGAAATTGATGCAAGGAGGATGCGTGAGTGCATTTTTACACCCATGCCATGAAAGATATGATGAATAACAAAATGAAACGTACCGTTGCTGCTGTTATTGCCGGCCTTTTGATTTTGGCCATGGTTATCCCGATGATTCTGCCGTACGTGTAAAAAGGAACAGGTGAGAAAAATGAAGTTTTTGAGGGGCGGTATTTTTGCTTTATCCGTTTTCGTACTGAACTTCATATGCTGTGTAAATGTGTGGGCTCAGGCGGATGATCGGGCACTTGATGGGGTGTACATCGATTCGGTAAATATATCCGGTATGAACGAAGAAGAGGCGATGGCTGCAGTGCAGGCAGAGCTGACAGATCGTATGGATGATCAGATCACATTTACTATGGAAAATTATTCGTTTGCCCTTCCCGTAAGTGATATGGGGTATGAATGGACAGGGTGCGAAGAAGTGGTTCAATCAGCGGTATCTTACGGAAAAAGCGGTAATATCATTAGTAAATACAAAATAGAAAAAGACCTGCAAAACGAATCCAAAGTATTTCCTTTGGATACAACGATAGACTCGGCAGCCATGGAGGCCATATTGGAAGATGCGGCTGACCGTTATAATACGCCGTTTCAGGACATGTCTTTGACACATGAAGAGGATGGCTCTTTTACGATCGTTGAGGGTGTGCCGGGGCTTCAGCTGAATGTGGGTGCATCGGCGAATAAGATTATGCTCTATATGAAAAATGAATGGCATGGCGGCGATGGGACCATTGGTCTCGTGGAAGAAAGACAGAATCCGGGGGGCGATGCAGATGCGCTGGCTCAGGTTCAGGATCTGCTTGGAACCGCTTATACGGAATATGGAGAAAGTGCCGCCAGCCGTGCGGCGAATGTGGTGAATGGTGCGGAAAAAATCAATGGCGCCATTTTGTATCCGGGCGAGACGTTCTCCTTTCTGGATGCTACTTTGCCTTTTACCGAGGAAAACGGTTACCAAAAAGGGAAATCTTATGAAAGCGGCCGTGTGGTTGAAAGTATAGGCGGAGGTGTCTGTCAGGTATCCTCTACTTTGTACATAGCATTGATCCGTGCGGAAATTCAGATCGATCAGCGCTATAATCATTCGATGCAGGTGTCATATGTTTCGCCGTCTATGGATGCAGCGGTGGCAGAGTATGCAAAAGATCTGATTTTTACCAACAATCTGGATTATCCGATTTATATTGAGGCAAAAACAGACGGATGGTCCCTGACCATCAGTGTCTATGGAAAAGAGACAAGGGATCCGGACCGGACCGTTGACTATGAGTATGAGATTCTGGACAATTCTGATCCGGAGGTTGACATTGACGCAATACTCTGGAAGGTAGTGAACGAAAACGGAGAAGAAACCAGAACAGAGTTCAACCGCAGTACTTATTATCTGCCAAAAACAGAAGAAGAGACATCACAAGAAGCGACGTCGGAAGAGGAAAATTAAATGAAAATTGGTAAATTGCCGGAACCGGTATTGATTCGTTCCGTTTTGAAAAGAGTAAATCACAGAAGAGATGAAGTATTAGTCGGTCCTGCCGTTGGGCAGGACTGTGCTGCGTTGTGTGTAGGTCCGGATGAGGCTCTGGTTATGTCTGCAGATCCCATTACCGGAACCACAAAAGACATCGGAAGCCTGAGTGTTTATATTACAACCAATGATCTGGCTGCAGCCGGAGCAGAACCGCTGGGCGTTATGCTCACGGTTATGCTTCCTGAGGCGGTGGAGGAACCGGAACTGAGGAAGATGATGGAAGATGTGGAGCGTACCTGCGCTGCGCTGAATGTGGAAGTGCTTGGCGGTCATACAGAGATCACGGATGTAGTAAAACAGGCGTTGATTTCGGTGACCGGAGTAGGAAAAATTAAAAAAGATCATCTTACCACTTTAAAAGGCATTGAAGCGGATCAGGATCTGGTCGTGACCAAGTGGATTGGTCTGGAGGCCACGACGATTATTGCAAAAGAAAAAGAAGCAGAACTGGCCGCCAGATTTTCACCGAAGCTGATCCGGACAGCAAAAGAGTTTGACCAGTATCTGTCTGTCATTCCGGAATCCAGAATCGCTGTGGAGCACGGTATCAGTGCCATGCATGATATCACAGAAGGCGGTATTTTCGGGGCACTCTGGGAGATGGCATCCGGTGCGGATCTTGGTGTGGAAATCGACCTGAAGAAAATACCGATTCGCCAGGAGACCGTGGAAGTATGTGAATTTTTCAACGTAAACCCGTATCTGATCATGTCCAGCGGATCCATGCTGATTGCCACAAAGGATGGAAACGGGCTGGTGCGCAGGCTGGAGGCAGCCGGCATTCATGCGGCTGTGATCGGAAGAACGAATAACAGCAATGACCGGATCATACGGAATGGGGAAGATGTCCGTTATCTGGACAAACCCCAGACAGATGAATTATATAAAGTCATATGATTTTTGAAATAATGATAATAGACAGATAAATCAGAATTTTATATAGTCCTATGGACCAGATTTTTTGTTTGAGAAAGGTAGTGCATTTATGCTGAATATCGTTTTACATGAGCCGGAAATACCGGCAAATACAGGAAACATCGGCCGTACCTGTGTGGCCACAGGAACCCGGCTGCATCTGATCGAACCCCTTGGATTCCGTCTGACCGAAAAAAATCTGAAACGGGCCGGAATGGACTACTGGAAGGATCTGGACGTAACCACATATATCAACTGGGAAGAGTTTCTGGAAAAGAATCCGGGAGCGAAAATTTATATGGCTACCACGAAGGCCCATCAGACCTATACCGAAGTGCAGTATGAAGATGACTGTTATATCATGTTTGGAAAAGAAAGTGCCGGAATACCGGAAGAAATCCTGGTGGACCATGAAGAGACCTGTGTTCGCATCCCGATGCAGGGGGATATCCGATCGCTGAATCTGAGCAATTCTGTTGCAATCATCCTGTACGAAGCACTGCGCCAGCATGAGTTCGCCCACCTGAATCCGACCGGGCATTTGCATCGTCTGGAGTGGAAGTAAAAAATAAAACGTTTGGTTATCTGGAAATGTAAAGTCAGACAGCCAAACGTTTTTTGACATTTTATTAAGGTTTTTGTTATGGAAAGTTATTGCTGCGGCTTATAAGGAACAACAGTTTCTTTTTTGGGTTATGCCTTATTTAAAGTAAAGATAAACTCTGTTCCGACTCCTTCTGTACTGATTACATTGATATTTTGTTCGTGGGCATTTATAATCTCTTTTACAATCGCCAGTCCCAGACCAGTACCTTTCCGGTCTTTGCCGCGGGAGGTATCAATCTTGTAGAACCGATCCCAGATTTTGTTCTGCTTTTCTTTTGGAATTCCGATTCCGGTATCTTTTACTGAGATATAGGCCTTTCCGTGTTTCTCCGATGTTTCGATCGTAATCGTAGAATTTTTTTCACTGAATTTTATTGCATTATCCAGGAGGTTGTATAATACCTGCTGGATTTTTCCTTTATCCGCGGACACATACAGCGTCTGACCGGATAAAATAAGTTCAATCTGTATCTTTTTCTGCCGGCAGATGACTTCGAAGACAGCTGCCGTGTCTTTGATTACTGCATTGATGTCAAATTTTTCCGAATGCAGGATCAATTGCTTGTCGATATTATTCAGGGTCAGCATGCTTCGGGTCAGTTTTTCCAGCCGTTCTGCCTCGGAGGTGATGATGCCCAGATAGCGTGGGTACATTTCCGGAGGGATGGTGCCGTCGGACATTGCTTCTGCGTAACCTTTTATGGAGGTTAATGGTGAACGGAAGTCGTGGGATACATTGGCAACAAACTGTTTCTGGTATTCGCTGCTCCGTTCCAGTTCGTCTCCCATGTAGTTCATGGTGGATGCCAGATATCCCATTTCATCGTTGGTGTTAATATCAATGTTGTACTTCAGATTGCCGCTGGCATATTCTTTTGCTCCCGTAATAACTTTCATCAGCGGAATGTAGACACTTAAAGTAAAAAGGCCCAGAATCAGAAGTGAGAGTATAAATATTACGGCAAAAATAATGCAGACCTGCTGCAGAAGTGCTTCCCGCTGGGTATACAGGTTATCCATCGGATAGTGAATGGAGACGTAGCCGCGGGTCTTCATATTTGATGTGATAGGCACCATAACATTCAGATGCTCTTCCTGAAACTGGTCGTAAAAACAGCTGATTTCGTAATATTTTGGACCAAAAGCAGCCGGATCGAATGATGCAATCGTATCCGGATTTTCCAGATCCAGTGTGTCAGCGGTATTGAGCAGTATGTTGCCTGTTGTGTCGAGAATCCGGATTTCTGCATTTTGATAGGGAGATACGGTCTTCAGATTCGCGTACAGATCTTCCATGGAACTGTCTTTGGCAAAATGTTTTGCCGTACTGCTGGATGCAATCGCATAGGCTTCTTTATAAAGCGCGTCACTGGTCTGGCGGGTGATCTGATTTTCAATCAGCCGGGATCCCAATATTGAAATCACCATAAAGCCAAGGATTGCAAACATTACGTAAGCGGCCACGAACTTAGCGTAAAGTGTTTTTTTCATGGATTATTTCACCTCAAATTTATATCCGATGCCCCAGACGGTACTGATTGCCCAGTTTGCATGATCTTTGATTTTTTCGCGGAGACGTTTGATATGGACGTCTACGGTTCTTGTATCACCGATGTATTCATAGCCCCAGATGTGATCCAGCAGCTGTTCACGGGTGAATACCTGATTTGGTGAGGATGCCAGAAAGTAGAGGAGTTCCAGTTCTTTCGGGGGCATATCCACCGGCTGGCCCTTGTAAAGTACGGAATAATTGGTCTGGTTGATGACCAGATCCGGATATTCCACATATTTTCCATTTGTCTGTGCGGAGCCTGGTTTTTCCGTCATCTGAGAACGGCGCAGTACCGCTTTTACACGTGCCACAAGTTCTTTGGAGTCAAAGGGTTTGATCATATAGTCGTCTGCGCCCAGCTCCAGACCCAGGACTTTGTCGAAAATCTCGCCTTTTGCGGAGAGCATGATAATGGGCGTGTTGGATGTCTGCCGGACTTCACGGCATACCTGATAGCCGTCGATGCCCGGAAGCATCAGATCCAGCAGGATCAGGTTCGGGGAAAAGGTTTTGATCACCCGCAGAGCCTCTTCGCCGTCGTTTACGATTTTTGTTTCAAAACACTCTTTGGTCAGATAGAGTGAAATCAGTTCCGCAATGTTGTTGTCGTCGTCCACAATCAGGATTTTTTGTCTGTTTGCCATGGGAAAAACCTCCTATTTTTTGAATTCTACTATGGTAACACCAGCATCGCCTTCGCCGAATTCGCCCAGGCGATAGGATTTTACATGGCGCTGTTTTTTCAGATAATTGTGTACGCCCTGTCTCAGTGCGCCGGTTCCTTTTCCGTGTACCACGCGGACGGAAGGCAGATGGGCCAGATAGGCGTCATCCAGATATTTGTCCAGCTCAGCCAGAGCTTCGTCCACGGTTTTTCCAAGAAGATTGATCTCGGTGGATACGCTGGCGGATTTGGACATTTTTATCTTGCCGGCACCGGTTTTGGAAATTTTTGGTCCGGTGATCACTGCTTCGTCCAGATTCAGTTCCAGATCGGAAATATTGACTTTCATACGCATGATACCGGCCTGTACAAAGAGATTTCCCCGGTTGTCAGGCATGGTGCTGACGGTGCCTTTTAAGTTCAGGCTGAGGATTTTTACGCCGTCGCCGATGTGAAGGTCTTTTGCAGTGAGCCTGCCGGTTTTCGGTGCTGCTTTGATGGCAAGCTTATTGTCCACTTTATCCATTTTTTTACGCAGTTTTTCACGTTCCTGTTCCAGCTCTTTTGCAGAGATGTTTTCTTTGCCGAATTTGTGGAATTTGCGCATGGTTTCGTCTGCGTAGTCTTTTGCCTCTTTCAGAATGCGGCGGGCTTCTTCATTGGCCTGGCTGATGATTTTTTCTTTGCGCTGGTCCAGTTTTTCCTGTTTGGATTCCAGCTGTTCTTTCAGTGCGGCAATCTCGGTTTTATAGCGTTCCGCCTCCATGCGGTCTTTTTCCAGCGTCGCGCGGCTGGCTTCCAGATTTGTGATCACATCTTCAAAGGATTCGGCTTCTTCGCTCAGCTGTTCTTTTGCTTTTTCAATGATATAGTCCGGCAGTCCCAGTTTGGAAGAAATGGCAAATGCATTACTCTTTCCGGGAACGCCGATCAGAAGACGGTAGGTGGGACTTAAGGTTTCCACATTGAATTCACAGGAGCCATTTTCTACACCCGGGGTGGACAGTGCAAACATTTTCAGTTCGCTGTAATGGGTAGTTGCCATGGTCCGCACGCCACGTTTGTGCAGGGTGGACAGGATGGCAATGGCCAGAGCGGCACCCTCTGTTGGGTCAGTACCGGCGCCAAGTTCGTCGAACAGGACGAGAGACTGGCGGTCGGCTTTTTCCAGAAAAGAAACCACATTGGTCATATGAGAAGAAAAGGTACTGAGACTCTGCTCAATACTCTGTTCGTCACCGATATCTGCGTAAACTTCTTTGAATACGGAGAGTTCGGAACGATCCATTGCCGGAATATGAAGACCGGCCTGTCCCATCAGAGTCAGAAGGCCAACTGTTTTCAGGGAAACGGTTTTGCCGCCGGTGTTTGGCCCGGTGATGATCAGAAGCTGATAGTGTCCGCCCAGACTTACGTCGATGGGGACTACTTTTTTCTTGTCGATCAGCGGATGGCGGGCTTTTTTTAATTTAATAAAACCGTTTTGGTTAAAAATCGGCATGCTGGCATTCTGTTCCATGGCCAGTCCGGCCCGGGCAAAGATAAAGTCCAGCTTGGTCAGTGTTTTAAAATCAGTATGAAGTGCCTCCAGATGGGGGGCACACATTTCGCTTAAGTTGGACAGGATCACTTCGATTTCTTCCGCTTCCTTGATTTCCAGCTGACGGATATCGTTGTTCAGTTTTACAATGGCTGCCGGTTCGATAAATACGGTGGAACCGGTGGATGACTGGTCGTGAATGATACCGGATACGGCATTTTTATGTTCCGCTTTTACCGGGATACAGTAGCGGCCGTCACGGGTGGTGACCAGACTGTCCTGCAGGTAATCTTTGGCGCTGCTGTTGATGATCCGGCTCAGCTCGGTGTGGATTTTGTCACCCAGCTGTTTCATGGAACGGCGGATGCTGCGAAGGGTTGGGCTGGCATCGTCGCTGATTTCGTCTTCGGAAAGGATGCAGCGGCGGATTTCAGCAGATACCGGCGTCAACGGCTCCAGGGAATCAAAATAAATGTCGAGACAGTCGCCCTGCTCGTCGTCCCGGTCGTGGCGCCCATAGGATTTTACCCGTGCGCAGTTTTCCAGAAGTCCGGCAATGGTCAGCAGTTCGCCGATGCCAAGGGTGCTGCCTACTTCCACCCGTTTCAGGGAAGCCCGGATATCTTTTGCATTGCCAAAGGAAACTCTGCCCTTTTTGAACTGACGGGACAGAGCGGCGGCGGTCTGCTGCTGCATGGTTTCTATTGTAAGAAGATCATCGGAAGGTTCCAGATTCTGGCACATGCTTTTTCCGGTGGGGGAAGAGGCGTGAGTCACCAGACGTTCAATGATCTTATAAAATTCCAGTGTTTTTAATGCTTTTTGATTCATTGTTGTGTTCCTCTTTCTGCTTATATACTAATAGTTTACCCTATTCCTTGGGTTATGAAAAGCAAAAAATCTAAGGTCTATTCATAAAAAGTTCATAAACATCTGGTAAAATATTGTCACTATAAAAATGCGGGATAAAAATGGAATGGATAACAGGAAAAAAGATGATTATAGCTTTATAAAAGAAGTGATCAAGAAAAAGCCTGTTGATAAAAGGGCTGTCTTGATTAAGATGGGCTGCATTATTGGCAGTGCCGTATTATTCGGACTGGTGGCAGCCTTTGTTTTTGCGTCATTTTTGCCGGTTGTAGAAGAAAAAAATGAGGAGCCGGCACAGATTGAATTCGAGGATGATTACCCGGAAGATACATCCAATGGGGAACCAATGCCGGAAACCGCTGACACGGAGGCAGCGGAAGGGTCAGACAATACCGCCGCAGAGATTCAAAACAGTGCAGATGGAGAAGCGGCCGCAGAGTTTGGTGTGGAAGAATATGAAAAAGTATATGAGGAAATGAATGAAATAGCGCAGAATGCCATGCATTCGATGGTTACGGTTACCGGCATCACCAGCAGTGAAGACTGGTTTAATACGACCACCGAGAGTACAAAACAGGCTTCCGGCCTGATCGTTGCAAACAACGGACAGGAACTGTTCATTCTTACGGAGTACCGGGCGGTGGATACGGTAGACCGTGTTATGGTCACCTTCTGGGACAATACCATTGTGGACTGCCGTTATCAGAAACATGATGCAAATACCGGATTAACGATCATAAAAGTATCTTTGAAAGATATGGATTCCTCCACACAGCAGGGCGTGCAGGCGGCAACGCTGGGCAATTCCTATCTGGCCTGTCAGGGAGAATCGGTTATTGCAATCGGAAGTCCGATGGGGTATAGTAATTCTGTTGTAAACGGTCAGATCACATCCACGACCAATAAAGTGACATCCACCGATGTGGAGTATAATCTTTTGACAACCAATATTCTGGGCAGCAATTCCGGCAGCGGCGTACTGATTACGCTGGATGGAAGTGTTATTGGAATCATATCCCAGCAGTTTGGCAGCGGGGACAAAAGTGTGATTACCTGTCTGCCCATTTCTCAGCTGAAGCCGCTGATAGAGATCTTGTCCAACAACGGTGAGATTCCGTCTCTGGGTATTCAGGGACAGACGGTAACTGCAGAGATTGCGAAACAGACCGGTATGCCCCGGGGTATTTATGTGAATATGGTAAATATGGATTCTCCGGCACTGCAGGCCGGTATTCAGAATGCGGATATTCTGATCAAGTTTAATGGAGAATCGGTAGAAAGTATGGCCAATTACTGGGAGAAACTTCGAAAAACTTCAGTTGGTGAAGAAGTGACCGTGACGGTGATGCGAAAAGGTGCGGAAGGTTACGTGGAATTTGAATTTGTGGCAGTGACCGCAAGTCAGTAAATGGGAAATAATCATGCAGAAAAGGGCGTATTCAGAAAATGAGGAGTATGAAAGCTTCAGAATGCCGGATGTGTGATGGGTCAAATTGGGTACATGGTACAGTATGTACATGACGAAGGATGTGTGTGTCTAAATATGCATGTGGCTAAGGATGCATGTGACTAAGGATACATGTGGCTAAGTAAATATGTAGCGAAGTATGCACATGACGAAGTATGCATGTGGCTAAGGATGCATGCGATGAAGGATGCATGTGGCTAAGTATGCACGTGACGAAGTATGCACGTGACGAAGTATGCATATGGAAAGTATGTATGGTGTAAATCAGGTACGCAGCAGATTTAAAAAGTATGAATAGAAAGAGGAAAAAATGAAGTATATTAATGAATTTCGTGAGGGAAGCCGTGTAAAAGGGGTGTACCTCTGCAAACATAAACAGTCAGCCGTAACCAAAAACGGAAAAACTTATGAAAATGTAATATTACAGGACAAAACAGGAACCATTGATGCAAAAATCTGGGACCCGAATTCGCCGGGCATCGGTGAATTTGATGTGATGGATTACATTGACGTGGTGGGGGATGTGACCTCTTTTGCCGGTGCACTTCAGGTAAGTCTGAAGCAGGTCCGCGTGGCCGGAGAGGGCGAGTACGATGAGAGCGATTACCTTCCGGTCAGCAAAAACAGCACGGATCTCATGTATGAGGAACTGACAGGTTACATACGTACCATCGGAAATCCTTATCTGAAACAGCTTTTGATTCGTCTGTTCATGGAAAATGAAGAATTGATCAGAAGTTTTAAAAAGCATTCTGCTGCAAAAACCGTACATCATGGATTTGTGGGCGGCCTGCTGGAACATACATTGAGTGTAGTTCGTCTCTGTGATTATTATGCAAAGGCTTATCCGGTCATCAACCGTGATTTGCTTCTTACAGCAGCTATGTGCCATGACATTGGAAAAACAAGAGAAATTTCCGAATTCCCGATTAACGACTATACGGATGAAGGTCAGCTTCTTGGTCATATCATGATCGGTGCGGAAATGGTACATGACGAAGTAAAACAGATTCCGGGCTTTCCGGTAAATATTGAAAATGAACTGAAACACTGTATTTTAGCTCATCACGGTGAATATGAATACGGCTCACCGAAAAAGCCGGCGCTGGTTGAGGCTGCGGCACTGAATCTGGCGGACAATACCGATGCACGCATGGAGACGCTGACTGAAATTTTCGAGGCAGCAGGAGACAGAACCGATTGGCTGGGTTACAATCGGATCATGGAGTCCAATATCCGTAAGACGATGCTGTAATAACGGCGGTGTTAAACTGCAGACAGGTGATCAGTAAACTTGAATACCAGAAAGCAAATATGATAAGAACAAAAAATAGATGTTTTGAAAAATGGAAATAAAGTAAAATAATTCAGGCGCAATATGAAGATGACATTTATATTGCGCCTGATGTCAGATATAAGAGTTTATAATAAATGTAATTATCTGAAAGTAAATTCTCATCTGTACTATGCACAGGTGAATTTAAAACATTTGGATATTTACAAATCGCGGCTGTTCAGAAGAGGCCATTACAAGATGTAAGAACGTATATTTATTTGCTAAAAGCGAATATTTGTACAGGGCATTTTCTTCAAATTTTCTGATCAGTTACCACAAAACAATATTTAGAAAGTCGGATGGACAGGTATGGAATACAAGAAAAATGATATTGTCACA
>JAXJSH010000009.1:0-7883 GCA_036310185.1 Lachnospiraceae bacterium
GTCATATTGTGACGCATCTGCGTGCGGACGGAACCATTGTGGCAAGAAAGCTGGAAGCCTATTCGGATCAGGGCGCTTATGCGTCCCATGGACATAGCATCGCGGCGAAGGGAATGGGCTGTTTTCCTCAGTTGTATCCCTGTCCGAACGTTGAAGCGGACTGTTATACGGTTTTTACCAATAAACCGGTGTCAGGCGCCATGCGTGGCTACGGAATTCCTCAGGCCATGTTTGCCGTGGAGAGTCATACCGATGATATTTGCCGTAAAATGGGTTTTGACCCGGTGCAGTTCCGGCGGGAACATCTGATGCCGGTGGGCTTTGTGGATGGTTTTTCCAAGAATGAAAATTATTATGATTCCTTCAATCAGTGTATGGATAAGGCAATCAAATATATGGATTATGATCGGAAAATAAAAGAATATCAGAACCAGACCGGCCCGATCCGCAAAGGGATCGGTATGTCCGTATTCTGGTATAATACGGCTGTCTGGCCCATTTCCCTGGAGACTTCATCCTGCCGTATGGTCATGAATCAGGATGGCTCGGTTCAGGTACAGCTGGGTGAGACGGAAATCGGTCAGGGCGCAGACACCGCGTATACGCAGATGACGGCGGAGGTGCTTGGGATTCCTTTTGAAATGGTGCATATCGTGACCAGCCAGGATACGGATATCACACCGTTTGGAACCGGCGCTTATGCGTCCCGTCAGACTTACACAGCCGGATTCGCCATTTGGCAGACAGGAACGCTGTTAAAAGAGCGTGTGTTAAAATACGCCCATGACCTGACCAGAATGCCGGTGTCAAATCTGGATATCCGGGATGGAAACATTGTCCGGACCGTTGATAACCGTGTGCTGATGAGCCTTGGCAAACTGGCCGGGACCGCATTGTACAGTCTGGAAAACAGTCAGCATATAACAGCGGAAAGTACGGCCCAGGTGCGGTCAAACGCATACTCGTTCGGCTGCTGTTTTGCGGAAGTGGAAGTGGATATTCCCATGTGCAAAGTAAAACTTCTGGATATAGTCAATGTCCATGACTGCGGAAAACTGATCAATCCGGCACTGGCGGAGGCGCAGGTCCACGGCGGTATGAGTATGGGTATCGGTTTTGCGCTTTCGGAGCAGCTGCTGTTTGATGAAAAGACGGGACGCCCCCTGAACAATAATCTGCTGGATTACAAATTGTCTACTTTTATGGATCATCCCCATCTGGAGGCACAGTTTGTGGAAAATCCGGAGCCCACCAGTCCCTTTGGAACAAAGGCATTGGGTGAGCCACCCACGTGTCCGGTGGCGCCTGCCATTCGAAATGCAATTTATCAGGCAACCGGCGTTGCCATGTATAAACTTCCAATGAATCCGCATCAGCTTTATGAACGCTTTGCGGAGGAACATTTATTTGAGGAGGTGGATGTGTAGTGTATGATTTTAAGGCATTGTATGAAGCAAAAAGCGTTGCCCATGGGATAGAGCTTTTGCAGGCGCATCCACAGGCGGTTATCATTGCCGGCGGCAGTGATGTGCTGATCAAGATGAGAGAGGGCAAACTGGCCGGTGTGGAGCTGGTCAGCATATACGGGCTGGATGAACTGCGTGGCGTCCGTATGGAAGCGGACGGAACACTTCGCATAGGTTCTCTGACCAGTTTTTCACACATTACAAAAGATCCGCTGATCCAGGAACATATCAATGTGCTGGGGGAAGCAGTGGACATGGTCGGCGGCCCCCAGATCCGCAATATAGGAACCATCGGCGGAAACACCTGCAATGGTGTGACATCTGCAGATTCCGCGTCGACGCTTTTTGCATGGGATGCAAAAATAGAGCTCACAGGTCCGGAGGGTGTGCGCGTTGTGCCGATACAGGACTTTTACGTCAAAGCGGGAAAAGTTGATCTGAGACCGGGAGAACTGCAGACCGCCATTTTGATTCCGAAAGAATCTTATGCAGGATATAAAGGCAACTATATCAAATATGCCATGCGAAATGCGATGGATATCGCAACAACCGGCTGTTCGGTCAATGTAAAGCTGTCGGAAGACAAATCCATGATTCTTGATGCACGTATTGCTTATGGAGTGGCAGGACCGATTCCCATGCGTGCGTCGTCTGCGGAAGCGGCTGCAAAAAATCAGCCCGTCCGTAAAGAGACAGTAAAAGCTTTTGCCGATGCGGTGCTTCAGGATATCAATCCACGAACCAGCTGGCGTGCAACAAAAGAATTTCGACAGCATATTGCGGTAGTTCTGGCGAATCGGGCCATAACGGAATCCATCCGTTTGTCAGGAGGTGAGCTTTGATGCAGGAAAAACATTGTGACAGTGCGGGTTCTGAAAATAATGCTTTCTCAAAACAGCATGCCTGTGGGTCATCCTGTAATGAAAGCAGCAGTGAATGCGGCGCAAGTCGGTATAAACTTGTACGCTGTACCATAAATGGTAAAAAAACAGAAAAAATGATTGATGTACGCGCATCTCTGACCGATATGCTGAGAAACGATTTCAGCCTGAGCAGTGTGAAAAAGGGCTGTGAAGTAGGGGAATGCGGAGCATGTAACGTATTGATCGACGGAGAATGCTTTAATTCCTGCATTTATCTGGCTGTCTGGGCGGATGGGAAAAATATCCGTACATTGGAAGGCCTGCTTGGGCCGGATGGAGAATTGTCCGATATCCAGCAGGCATTTATCGATGAGGCGGCGGTTCAGTGCGGCTTCTGTACACCGGGTTTTATCATGACGGCAGTGGAAATTCTGGAGTCGGGAAAATCGTATACGAGAGAGGAACTGAGAAAACTGTTATCCGGACATCTTTGCCGCTGCACGGGATATGAGAATATTCTGAATGCGGTGGAAAAAACGATGAAGCGGCGCCTTGGGCAGACTGGAGTGATCCAGGGGATGGAAGCAGACAAAAATGACTGCTGTAAATCATAAATATAACGAAAAATCAGTTTATAAAAACGAACGATACAAAAGAAAAATATGAAATAAATGAGGGATAAAAGGAGAAAAAAGATGGAATTTAGTCCGAACAGTACGATTTTATTTATCCTGGCGGGAGCGATTATCCTGTTTGTAATCGCTCAGTCACTGTTTTTCCTGATTCGTGCATATCGAAGAGGAAAAGAGCTGGGAATTGACACAAAACAGATGAAAAATACCATAACATCAACGGCAATTTTTACCGTGGCACCGGCGGTATCCATTTTGATCGGTGTCATTACTCTGTCCAAGTTTCTTGGATTGCCGCTTCCCTGGCTGCGTCTGAGTGTTATCGGCGCGATCACGTATGAACTTCCGGCGGCCACATCTACGGCAAATGCGCTGGGGATTTCTCTTTCTGAGACCGTGACCGACCCGAAAGTTTATTCTGCGATCGCCTGGGTTATGACACTGGGCATTTTCCCGGGTCTTATCTGGGTACCGCTGTTCATCAAAAAGATTCAGGGCGGCCTGATGAAAATCAAAAGCAAAGACAGCAAGTGGGGCGATATATTAATGACCGCCATGTTTCTTGGTATGATCTCGGCATTTCTTGGCATGGTATTTTCGGATATCCGCTCGGGACTGACCGGATGGATCCCGATTTTTGTGCTTCTGTTTTCTGCGGCGCTTATGGGAATCTGCGGCCTTCTGATCAAAAAGTGTAACATGAAGTGGCTGGAAAACTATGCCCTGCCCATCAGTATGCTTGGCGCAATGGTATTTGCAGCGGTGATCACACCGATCATAGGAGGTTGAGACAGATGAAGAAAAGTTATGAGGAAATGACACATGTATATGGACGTATCTGGATCTTGTGTGCGCTTGGTATGATTTTTTCCTATCCGATTGCGGTTTGTCTGATCTATGATGCGTGGCCGGGCTGGGTTCCGGTATTGAAGGGGCTCGTGGGAGTTGCTCCGATTTTCTGGACGGTAGGTCTGATCGAAGTGCTGACTTTTGTGCCCATGCTTGGAACCGCCAGTTCCTATCTTGCATTTGTAACCGGAAATCTGACCAATCTGAAAGTTCCGGCGGCTCTTACAGCCATGGAAAATGCAAAGGTAAAACCGGGCAGCGAGGAAGGGGAAGTGATCTCCACGATTGCGGTGGCCACATCTTCAATTGTGACAACTATTATCATTGCCATCGGTGTGGCTCTGCTGGTGCCGCTGACACCGATCCTTGACAATCCGGTGGTAAAACCTGCGTTTGATAATATTTTACCGGCACTGTTCGGCGGTCTGGCAGTTGTATATGTAAGCAAAAACTGGAAAATTTCCATTGCGCCTCTTGTGTTCATGGTAGTTCTGTTTTTACTGGTTCCGTCACTGGCAAGTTCGGTTGGTGTGCTGGTTCCGGTTGGGGCTGTTATTGCGATTGGGGCGGCCAGAATTTTGTACAATAAGGGAAAACTGTAAGGTATACTTATAAAATTTGATAACAAAACTGAAATCTTTTTTAGGAAA
This sequence comes from Lachnospiraceae bacterium, assembly GCA_036310185.1. Taxonomy (GTDB): domain Bacteria; phylum Bacillota; class Clostridia; order Lachnospirales; family Lachnospiraceae; genus JALENY01. Next base: position 4,461 of record JAXJSH010000009.1, read on the forward strand.
ACAGGAAATAAAGGGAGCAAAAGAGTATGACAGGTATTAAAATTGCACTGTTGGTATTACTGGCGGTGGTAGTTTTGTTTTTTGCAGTTCTTGTAATTCGTGCCGCTTTGTTTAAACCAAAAAAAGAACGGATTCCGTCCGGAGAAAAGATCGATCTGGATGAAAATAAAATTGTAAAAGACATGCAGGAAATGATTCGCTGTAAAACTGTTTCTTATAATAATGAGACATTAGTCCGCAAGGAAGAATTTGAAAAATTCCGGAATCTGCTGCCGAAACTGTATCCAAATCTGCACAGCACATGTGAGCGGAAGTTTCTTGGTGTAAACGGAATTTTATACCATTGGAAGGGAAAAACAGCCGGTGATCCGGTTGTGCTCATGGCACATTATGATGTGGTTCCGGTGGAAGAATCCCAGTGGGAAAAACCGCCTTTTGAGGGGATTCTGGAAGACGGCCTGATCTGGGGACGCGGAACGCTGGATACAAAGGGTACTCTCTGCGGTATTCTGGAAGCGGCAGAAAAACTGATTGGTGAAGGTTTTGTGCCGGAACACGATATGTATTTTGCCTTTTCGGGACAGGAAGAAATCAACGGAAGAACCTGCCCGGATATGGTGGACTGGTTTGAGGCAAATAAGATTCATCCGGCTATGGTTCTGGATGAAGGCGGTGCAGTCGTAGAAAATGTATTTCCAGGTGTTTCAAGGGAATGTGCCGTGGTCGGAATCGCGGAAAAGGGTATGGCAAATATGGAATTCCACGCCAAAAGCCGGGGCGGACATGCTTCGACACCGCCGTCCCATACCATAGTAGGCGAACTGGCTCAGGCGGCAGTTGATGTGGAAAATCATCCGTTTCCGCGTCAGCTTACCAAACCGGTGCGGGAGATGCTGGATACTTTGGGAAGACATTCTTCCTTCTTATATAAATTGATATTTGCCAATTTGTGGTGTTTTGAAGGGCTTTTTGACATGGTGTGCAAAAAGGCCGGCGGTGAACTGAATGCCATGATGCGAACCACCTGTGCCATGACAAAAATGGAAGGCGGAAAGGCTTTTAATGTAATCCCGCCGGTGGCATCCGTAGGTATGAATCTGCGTCTGATCGGAACAGATACGTGTGATTCCGCAAAAGCATATCTGGAAAATGTCATTGATAATCCGAATATTGAAGTCAGCATATTTGAGGGACGAAATCCTTCCGCCGATTCGGATACCAGCTGCAAAGAATGGGAAGCGCTTTGTCAGACCATTACGGATACCTGGCAGGATGCGCTGGTTTCGCCGTACCTGATGATGGCATGCAGTGATTCGTGGCATTACAGCCGGATTACGGATCGGGTGTACAAGTTTTCTGCTATGAAATTGTCCAAAGAGGAGCGGGGTATGATTCATGGGAATAATGAGCGGGTGCCGGTTGCGACTTTGGTGAAGACGGTGGAATTTTATGTGAGACTGATGAAAAAGTGTTAGGTGTGATTTAATGGAGAATTTCGAATAGAATGTGGGAGAGATGATTAAGATTTCCTGGCAAACGCTCGCGGAGCATGAAATATGCTGGCGAGCGTTTTGCGTGTCGGTAAAGAGCAGAGTGAATTCGTAAGAATATCATATAAGAGGTAATTGATGCGTTTTGTTATTGGCTGGATTTATGGCTTGGTATTATGTTGCGGTTACAGGGCGGTAATATAAAACAAATGTTGGAAAATCGAACGAAATGGTTGATTTTTCTAACAAAAGGAATTATAGTAATAATGCAAGGAGGTATTTCGAATTATGAAAAATATAGCTGATAAACTTAGAGATGCAAGAGTTAAATTAGGCTTTTCACAGGATTATGTCGCAAAATGTGTAGGATTAAGCCGTTCCGCTGTTACACAAATAGAATTGGGAAATCGAAAAATAAATGCAGATGAGATTACACAGTTTTGTAAGCTGTATCATCTCTCAGCGGATTATTTACTTGATTCCGGTTATTCGGAGACAAAACAGACCGTTTTTGCACGTGGATTTGAAGAACTCAATGAAAATGATCAGCAGGAGATTCTGAACCTGATTGCTTTTAAAAAAGCTATGAATAACCGATAATGGAGGAACAGAATGCTTGATAAAGAAATTATAAGCAAATACCGAAATGATGCTCAAGGACTGGCAAAGTATTTTTCAGATAAATACTATCACGGGCACGAAAAGGTTTTTCCGTTGAATCCTTTTCAGGTTCTCACAGACCTGGGCATCCATTTTGTTTTCAGAAACTTCAAAAATCTGGAAGGATTATACATGCCTGCGACAAGTGAAACAGATGTGGATCTGGTTGCGATTAATATTAACAGACCGATTACGCGACAAAGATTTTCGGCAGCACATGAACTTTGCCATGTATTGAAAGATGCTGATATCAAATCACCATTTATGTGTGCCATTGCAGCAAATGATTTTATTGAACGGTATGCAGAGTCATTTGCATCAGCGTTTCTAATGCCAGAGAAGGAAATGCGGGAACAGATAGATCAGAGAAATAGAGAAGGTCATCTTACCTTAGATGATGTATTGGTTATTTCTGATTATTTCGGTGCCAGTTTTAAGGCATGTTTTTATCGAATTCGAACACTTTTTCCGTATTTGGTGTCACATATTGACAAGAAAGCTTTGGAAAAATATAAGCCGGATAGAAAGAGAACGGAATATGGATTGAATTATACTGGATTATATGCGGATTTATTCGATGCATGGAATGATGTAGCATCTGATATTTCTTCTGCATTTGCTTTACAGGTTTTTAAAAACAGGTATGTTTATAATGATGCACGCATGGAAGGGGTTGATACAAATTCTGAAGCAGTAGCAGAAATTATTGAAGATTTGCAGAATAACAGGCAGCTTAGTATTTATTGCACTGACAAATATGAGAGCTATTGCCATGTAGCAGGACATGCTGTTATGTATGACTATGTGTTTGAAAACGCATACAAATCAACTTTTTCTGTTTACTTACTGTCAACATTGAATGCGAAACTTTTTTCCTGTTTTCCAAATCCGGAGTATGGCGGGAAAACAAGGCAGGAGAATGTGCTTGTGTTAGGGGCAAAATTTGAAACTCTTGATTGGAGAGATGTGATGCCTGCATTAATTGAACTGAATAAAGCGGTTGACTATTTAGAAAAAAAGCATACTTTCATGAAAAGAAGCGAGATTATTCTTGAAGTAATCAAAATTCATCATAGAATTACGGTCATTCACCCGTTTTCGGATGGCAACGGGAGAACAAGCCGTGCATTTATGAATGAAATGCTGATCCGATATGGAATGCCGCCATTTTACATAAAGGTTGAGAAAAAAGAGGAGTATTATGCGGCACTGGAAATTGCTGATAAAAAGGGAGATTTTAATAAGCTTTTTGAGTATACGATGAGAGCTTTGA
>JAXJSH010000010.1:0-32239 GCA_036310185.1 Lachnospiraceae bacterium
CTTGCTCGCTGTCTACGCTTAGCAACTGTCATTACTGACAGCTACTCAAGACTCGCTACTAATCGGTTGGCTAGACCTTAATTAGACAGGATTTTCACCCGTTTGGTTAATTGCCCTTCGCTGGGCGCACAACTGAAATTTATCTCTCTGTTAATGCTTCAACAATGTTTTTTTCAATATATTCTACTCTGTCAAAAACCATAGGCTTAAAATGTGCCGTTATGGCTACTACAATTTGATTTTTTCTATCAACATATATAATATTACCACCATCACCAATAGCGGCAATTACATCTCTTGTTCTGTGAGGAAGCCACCACAAAAAACCATAATCCTGATTTCCAAATTTCTCATCGGTAGATATGTAGGATTTTGTCATCATTTCAATCCAATTCTCACTTATAATACGAGTATTATTATAAACACCGTTATTAAGCACCATCAAACCTATCTGTGCCATTTCATAAGCAGAAAGGGATAATCCCCAACCTGCTGTTGGCATACCTGTCGGGTCCAAAAACCAAACCTTTCCGTGGTCGTTTTTGTTCATTAAATACTCAAACTGGTCTTCTTTGCTCTCACAACCTGCATTACTTCTTGGTACAATTCCTAAAGGTTTAAAAAGATATTCGTTAGCAAAGTCAAGCACATTCATACCACTTGTAATTCTGATAATTCCCAAAAGGATTTGAATGCCAAGAGTGTGATATCTGAATTCATTCGTGATACCTTTGCGACCACCCAAAACATCCAATGTTGTCAGTGCCCAATCTTCCGATGTGCAAACCTTTGTCCAAGGTTCGCTCTTTCCCTTATAAGGTGCTGTCATTGTAAGCAAATGCTTGATTGTAACGTTATATATAGTTTTCTCTCCTCTTTTAGGAGTATAAATTTCCTTGTAATAGTCCATAACAAAGTCGTCTACACTATTTATCAAACCTTGGTCAACGGCAATACCTATCAGCAATGATGTTACAGATTTTGTTACACTCATTACATTCATTGTATCTTCCTTTTTAAAACCATCTTTATACTCTTCAATTTCAAGTACGTTATCTTTATAAGCTACAATCTGTTTTATATTTATATCGTTTTTACTTGAATAAGTATCTAAAACTTTCTTCATCAAAACTTCCTCCTGTAAAGCAGTAAAAATCATATTATTTGGACGTCCTATAATAAGCCTAAGTGAACTAGAAATTAATTTCAGTACTTTTTTTCACAAAAAAGACATCTAAGTTAATAGACATCTTTTTCACAACATAAACTTCAAATCTTTAAACGCTTTCAAGCTCACAAGAAGCCTGAAATTTCAGCGTGCTCCCATTTTTATTTGTGTATATACATTCTTGTCATATCAGGCTCACCATCGCCTTGCACCATACACAAAAACTCCCATCCATATTTTTCATAGAACCCAATATGGTCAGTAACAAGATAGATTGGTGAAACACCTTTTGATTTCATATCGTCCACAACCATATTCAGTAAATTTCCTGCAATTCCCTGACAACGGTATTTATCTTCTGTAAAAACAGCACATACATTCGGCGCAAGATCTTTTCTGTCATGAAAATCATTTTCAATAACACCCAGTCCGCCAATTATTAGATTTCCGTCTAAACAAAGATACCATCCATATTCGGTTTCATTACGTAAATATGCATCCATACATTCCAGATAAGCTTCTGTAGGAACGCCCCATTTATTATGAAACCATTCTGCTGCCAACTCTTTTATTGTTGGTTCTTCCTTTAATGTAATATACTTGTATTTCTTCATTATATCCTCCAATAGTAATAAGCCGAATAGAAAATACCCGGCTTATCAACTTAACTAAATTCAGCTTTATTCCTCTTCAAAAAATCTATATCATTTCCATATTTCAAAGCAAAATCACAATCATTTTCCATAAAAAGTTCATAATCATTTTGACTAATTTTTGAGGGTCTTATTCTTTCATAAATTGTCAGATTCCAAGAATGTTTGCACTTTTTACATCTGTATATAAGCCATACATCAACCCGATTACCATTAGCATTGACTCTGAACTTCCCTGAATTAACAAACTCCTGTTTCTTACCACATCCCCCACAACGATGATATACTTTTATCGAATTCAAACTCATTGAACAAAAGCATCCATCTCGGAAGTTGTTCTTATGATTCTTTGTATACTCTTTTCAGTTAGGAAATATGTGGTTGCAAGTGTTTTTATCGAAACTCCATTTTTATGCTTTATGCATATTTCTTGGTTTCGCATTTTATAATACTGCTTTGTTTTAGTCTGGCTTCCCCAGATTTTTTTCTCCTTGCATGGAATATATATACTTTTTCCACTAACATACTGCTGAATAGTTTCTATTAATTCTTTTGGCAGAACATCTTCTGCACTGATATAGCTCATTTTAATCCTCCTATTATTTATGTGGGGATTCATCCGAGCTTAACTATTCATTTTATTTTAAGCTCAGACTACTGAGCAATAACATATCTTTTGCACATAAAAGTTCCCTCCTTTCAACACTACTACTTTAATGATACAGATTACCCCGAAAAATACAACATCATTTTTAGTTATAAACAAACATGTTCTTCATAAACTTCAAATTGAACAAAATCGCTGCGCGATGGCCTGCCAAGGCTGTGGCGTAGTTTTCTACTTTTTCTAAAAAAGGCAGTGACAGGATTGTCCCAAGATAGTATTGTTAAAGTACGACCAATAACAAACTTCAAACACGGGCTTAGTCCCGACAACTGCCTATGAAAAGAATACCACTTTCAGGCTGCTTACACAAGCAGTTTTATTTTGCAAATGCTCCTCCATGATAGGTAGTTACTGTTGCTATTACTACTTTTATTTCATGGAGGTTATTTATGTACGAAGATATTTTACAGTTAGTGACCGTTGCGGCACAAAAAAAGAATCTGAAGGAATCTACCATACACACCTATCGTCAGTCACTAAAACATTTCTTTAAATTAACCGGTAAGTCATGGAAAGAACTTACCGTAGCGGATGCCGATGATTTCCTGACAGCAAAGCGATTGGCCGGTGCCATGCCGGAAACCTATAACCATTACTATGCGGCTCTGCGTTTCATGTACAAACGGGTACTCAAACTTAACTGGAACGAAGACGACCTTCCACGCATGAAGCGTGACCGTTCCCTGCCCACTGTTCTTTCAAGAGAAGAAGTGAATGCCATTCTTGATGCTACTCCGAACCTGAAATACAAAGCTATTTTTGCAGTTATGTACTCAGGTGGTCTTCGGGTATCTGAAACAACCCATTTGCATTATGAGGACATTTCCCGTAGGAACCACTCCATTCACATACACAATACGAAAAACAGAATGGATCGTTATACTATTCTTGCCGACCGCACTCTAGACATTCTGACTGAATACTGGTTCAAATGCGGAAAGCCCAGAGACATCCTTTTTCCCAGTCAGGTAACCGGAGAATATCTAGACATCTCCGCAGTAAATCAGGTTCTAAGAAGAAGTGCACAACGTGCAGGCATTACCAAACGTGTCACTTCCCATGCATTTAGGCACAGCTTCGCAAGTCATCTTTTGGAAGCAGGGTGTGACATTAAGTACATTCAGGCATTGTTGGGACATTTAGACCCTAAATCCACCGAGGTTTATCTTCATGTCAGCAACAAAACTCTGCTGGGTATTAAAAGTCCTTTTGATGTACAGGAGGATTCATAATGGAGCATCCCACTGTACAGGATATATTTTTACGCTTTTACCCACAATACCTTGATAAATACGCACCTTCCCCACAGCAGTCCAAAGTTGCTAACTGTATCATTAACTGCAAGACCGGTGCTTACGGTGCAAATGTAAGTGTATGTGAGGACTGTGGGCATCTGCAAATCCACTATAACTCCTGCCGAAACAGATGCTGTCCCATGTGTCAGGCTTTGCCCAAGGAAAAGTGGATGGATAAGCGTCGTGAAGATGTGCTGGATGCCCCTTACTTCCATGTAGTATTTACGGTACCGCAGGAACTGAACCCCTTAATCTACAGCAACCAGCAGCTTCTCTACGATGCGCTGTACCACTGCGTTTCAGCAACCATTAATGAATTGACCGCAGATACGAAGCATCTTGGTGCAAAAGTTGGTTATATCTGTGTGTTACATACCTGGGGTTCTGAAATGAATTATCATCCCCACATCCATATCATCCTACTTGGTGGTGGCCTGACTGCTAAAAATCAATGGCGTGATAAGGGTGAGGAATTCTTTCTTCCGGTAAAGGTAATGTCAAAACTGTTTCGTGGCAAATACATGGCTGAACTTAAAACCCTCTGGGAAGAGGAAAAGCTTCAGTTTCATGGAAGCAGCGAAAAGTATCGTAACCATTACGCCTTCAAGGAACTCCTGAACATTTGTTATGAAAAGGACTGGATTCCACACTGCAAGAAAACCTTTAATGGTGCTCAGTCCGTTATTAACTACCTTGGGAAATACACCCACAGGATTGCCATCAGCAACCACCGTATTATCCGCATGGATGAGGGTACTGTTACCTTCTATGTAAAGGATTACCGTGAAGAAGGCCGGTGGAAGGAACATACCGTTTCGGGCATTGAATTTATTCGTCGCTTCCTGATGCATGTGCCTCCCAAACGCTTTGTGCGAATCAGGCACTATGGCTTACTGTGTACCAGAACCAAGACCAGACAGCTGACATTATGCAGGAATCTTCTTGGCTGTAAACAGTATCTTTCCAAGCTTAAAGGTATGGAAACACCACAGATACTTGAAACCCTCTATGGTATCAAGGTTACTGTTTGTAAGTGCTGCGGTGGACACCTTGGAAAGCCTGGGCAGCGGATACCTTTACGGATTTAAAGTTTGGAATTCACATTTCTTCAAAAGCCTCAGCAATGAGGTCTATTTGTCGTGCTTAGATTTTGAAATGAGACTCTCCGCTGTAATGACATAACCTTTACTTTTCGGTAAAGTGCAAAGATTGAAAGTCCATACATGTCGGCTCCAGTGACGCAACTTTGTTCACTATAGAAAAATCGAAATTGATGTAAACGATAGGGCAGTTTATCAACGGATGTAAGCTGCTTTATCGTTTACACCAACTTCGATTGGTTTCTAATCAAATTTATTAGCGATTTATCTTCTGTCATCTGGAAATATTTAAGTGCATCTATAATCGCTTCACTCTTTTCTGGTGTCACTTTTGGCACTCTGTTCTTACCTTCGCCCACATTGTAGTTAATGCGTTCTATAAGTCTATTTCAATAATATCATCTGGAGTTTTTCGAGGCAAAAGAATTACCGTCTCAACTTGTGTATCATTGTCCAAACTCAAATTCATATCTTCCTCAATAATCGGAAGGTTGAATTTCATAGATTTCAGCCACTGTCCATTGGGCTGACGTTCCTCATAAATCTGGATTTCAGAAATCAATGCTTCTATAATCTGTCGCTTTTCCACTTCGTCCATCACTGCATACAACTTATCGAAGTAAATCAATACCTTGTAGATATTGTCGCCAGTAAGTTTCTCTGCTTCAATCGCCATTTTCTTTGCTCTGGCTGCAATCAACAGATTCTCTGTATCCTCAATCTTATCATACATCTTGTAAAGACGATCATCAAGGTCTGCTTTTCGTCTGATATAATGCTTGTCATCCGGATCAAGGGAATCTATTTCTTCCATTAACTTTGATTTTGTAGAATAGCTCTGTCGGAGCTGTTTTTCATAATTGGAAATCTCCTGTTCAATAGCGGAAGTATCCACTTTCATACTAATCTTTTCCTGCATCATAGCAGCAAATTCAGGATTACTCACCAGCTTCACAATAACTTCTGCCACCGCATCATCCAGCAATTCCTCGTTGATCTGCTTCTTGTAATCACATTTATGTCCACGAATCATAGTACGGTGCTTACAGCCATAGTAGAAGAAATCCTTATATTTTGTTCCATCCGGTCGGTGTTTGATACTTTTATTTCCGTACATCCCGGCACCACAAATCGGACATTTTACGATACCGGACAAAAGATGGATTTTTGTATCCTTCCCACGATTGACATGTTCGTATTTTTTAGCCTGTGCCAACAGCTTCACCTGTGCTTTGTGCCAGAGTTCTTCCGATACAATTTCCTCATGCAGCCCGTCTACTAAAAGATAATCATCCTGCTCAACCAGCTTATAGTCATTTCTCGTGCCATGTACTTTTTCTGTTTTTCTTCTGCCATAAGCAATCTTCCCACAATAAACAGGATTTTTAATGATCCGACGAATAAAAGCCGCATCAAACAATGGATTCTTTCCATTTTGACGTGGGATTTTATGTATTCCATGATTTTCGAGATATTTGGCAAGACCGTTTGCACCGATGTCTGTATGCACATACTGGTCAAAAATCACACGGATGGCTTCTGCTTCTTCCTCATTAATAAAAAGCTCCCCTTTTTCAAGGGAATATCCGTAAGGCGCAAATCCTCCGTTCCATTTACCCTCACGTGCTTTCTGGATTCTGCCCTCCATAGTCTGTACCCGAATATTTTCACGTTCAATCTCTGCAACCGCAGATAAAACAGAAATCATCAGTTTTCCAGCATCTTTGGAAGAATCAATACCGTCCTCTACGCAAATCAGATTAACACCAAACTCCTGCATTACCTGTAAAGCTGATAACACATCCGCTGCGTTTCTGCCAAATCTGGACAATTTAAATACCAACACAAAAGAGACACCATCTTTACCAGATTTAATGTCCTCCATCATGTGGTTAAATTCCAATCGTCCCTCAATGGATTTACCCGATTTTCCGGCATCCTCATATTCTCCGACAATCTCATAATCGTTAAAAACTGCAAACGTTTTCATTCTGGATTTCTGTGCCTCCAGAGAATAACCATCAATCTGCATGGAAGTGGATACTCTTGTATAAATATATACTTTTACTCTATCTTTCTTCATCTCATTCTACCTCATCTGTGCCACAGGCTCTGGCACTTTTCGGTTTTTATCATTTGGTTCATCACTTTTTCTCAGCTTTTTGTTCCAGTATTTTTATCGAATCAAAATAATCCTGCTCTACATCACTGAGCGTTCTTGCCTTGTACTTCCTGTATTCTTCCGTAGCTTTATCAACCGCCTGCTTATGTGAAACACTTCCGTTCCCAATCAATAACTGTTCACCACTCATGGTAAGAATACGGTCCAAATGTTCTGCCCAGTCTTTCATGGTCATTGCCTGTTCACGCTCTGCCTGACGCTCTGCAAAATCTAAATATCCGGATACAAGCTGTCCCATGGCACGTAGCTCTTTTTCATCCAGATAATTTTTCGCAATCACAGCTTCTTTCAGTGTAGGCTGGTTTCCGGCAAAGGTAGTCAGTCCCATAAATTCTTTTTCTGCATCGGCTCTTGTATAGATTACCTCTGCCGCAGTCTGTCCATGAATGGCATAATGGATTTTATTCTGAACTTTTTTGAAAAACTGAATTGAAATCTCTGCCTTTGGATCATAATCAATACTGGTCGCATAGATTTCAAGAACTTGCCTGTAAAACACTTTTTCAGAAGCACGGATGTCTCTGATCCTTTCGAGCAATTCTCGAAAATATCCACCGCCACCTAAGTTTTTCAGACGTTCATCATCCATGGCAAATCCTTTTTTCATATATTCTTTCAAAATATTTATCGCCCAGATTCTGAACTGCGTACCACGCTTGGACTTCACACGATAACCAACAGAGATAATCACATCCAGATTGTAGTAATCAACCTGATATATCTTTCCGTCCGAAGCAGTTGTTGCAAAATTTGCAACAACTGAATCACGCTGCAATTCTCCCTCCGAAAAAACATTTTTGATATGCCTGGATATGGTTGATTTATCTCGCTGGAATAATTCTGCCATTTGGTCGATGGACAGCCAGACAGTATCTTCGTCAAAAGTGGTTTCGATTTTTGCCAAACCATCTTCTGTTGTATAAATGATCATATTTGATTTCTGATACATTTCTTCCTTATTATTCACTTGTATACCCCATTTCTATTTGTGCAACAGCCCGTTGCACTTTTTCTATGTAACCTCTATGCCAAAAAATCTTTCAGCATGGAGTTTGGACACCATTTGCACGTCCATTATATCAAGTCAATTTTTCTTTTTCAATAATATCTACAGATTCGCCTAAATTAAATTTCACATCCAAATAATTGGGCTGTTCCGGAAGATTTTCCACATCCAGAACCGCCGCACATTTTTCAGTTAGATTTGCAAATAAATCTGTTTCAGTTCCTGATATTGTTCGTTCAATGCTTCAAATTTCTTTTTCCATATCTTTTCGCTTCTGTCCGCCTGCTCGAACTTCTGCTTGTATTTGATTTTCTCTGCTTTTTCCGCAAAGCTGCTGACCGCATAATCCTTTAGGGTACGGCACTCATCCGCTGTCAGCGTGATATTTCCGGTGATAGGATTTTTCTTGTCCATCTACTCGATCTCCTGTGCAGTCACAGCAACAGACTTAACAGCCTGCATTTTCTTTTGCAGAGCTTCCAGTTGCTTTTTCTGCTTCTCCGTGGCAGCTTTATCGCAGAGATAGGTGCAGCATTCGTCCGCACCTATTTTCTTTTTCTGAAAAAGAAACAAAAAATGTGCTGCAGCACAGGAAGGAGGAAAATAGTGAACTATTTCCATTTAGAAGCAAAAATCGTGAGCCGTGGTACAGACCGTTCCGTGATAGCAGCTGCCGCTTATGCATCCTGCTCCCGACTCTATAATGATTATGATGGGCTTACCCATGACTTCACCAGAAAACATGGTTATCTGTATAGCGAAGTCTTTCTTCCTCAATACGCACCGGAGGAATGGAAAGACAGACAGCTGCTTTTGGAAGCAGCCGAAACTGTAGAAAAGACAAAGGACAGCCGACTGGCCAGAGAACTTGTGGTTGTCCTGCCATCGGAGCTGTCCTTGGATGACTGGAAAGGTATGTTGAGGCGATTCATCCGAGAACAAGGCACTGACCTTGGTATGTGTGCGGATGTGAATATCCATGACCCGTACCCTCCGGGGCATAATCCACACAGCCACATATTTTTCATCATGCGCTCTTTAGATGAGCGTGGAAAGTGGCAGGCAAAGACCCAGAAAGAATATCTCTGTAAACGTGGCGAAGAAGAACGTGGCTTTACTGCTGATGAGTTCAAAGTTGCTAAGACACAGGGCTGGGAGAAACAATATATGTATCAGTTTGGGGAGAAAAAGGAATATTTAACCCCATCTGCAGCTGAGAAAATTGAGGGATGCGTTAGAACCTCTAAGACACCTAAAAGCACCCGCTATGGGAGACAAAACCCACTTACAGAACTTTGGAACAGCGAAGAACAGATATTTGCATGGCGTAAGAGTTGGGAAATGATTATCAACGAAGAACAGGAACGCCACGGCATGCTGACCGTGTAAACTGCCGCAGTCATGCCGCCAGAGGATTAACCGAACAGCCAACCGTACACGAAGGATACCATGCAAGAAAACTGGAATCTATGAGGATTGTTTCTGACCGCTGTGAACTGAACCGTCAGATCAAGGCAGACAATAAGCTTCTGCGAGAATTGAAAAAACAGGTACAGAAGCTGATGAAAGCAGTCAAAGAAAGTATTCCGTCCATTGCGGCTGCTTTGGAAAGTCTGCGTGACCACATGATTCTGATTCAGTATCAGTTGATTGTGAATACTTCTCAACAGGAAGCGGTGACTTTCCAGAAAAATCTTCTGGCTGATATATTGGTTGAATACAAAAATGTAAAAGCGGAAATCAAAGCTAAAACCGCTGAGAAAAAAGAACTGATTACAGAACAGAAAAACTGCGGTATCCACTTCTTTCGTGCAAGTAAGCTGGGAGAACAGATAGCCACTTTGACAGAGGATATTGAAGAACTGAAGTTCCAGAAAGCGCAGCTGCTGGCTCGACTGAATTGCCAAGACAATGGTGTAGCTGCTAAGAAGCAGATATTAAAAGAGATGAACACGGCACTGGATACCTTGGTGCAACAGCACACGCAATTGTCCGAGCGGAAAGAAGCCGATAAGGCATAGTTCCTCGAAATCCGAGATGGTATTGCACCTGAAAATATAGATGCCGTCATGGCAGAACGTGGAGCCATTCGTTCCAAAGACATAGTCGGTCTGGTTCGGAGATTGTATGAAAAATATAGGGACAAATACAGCTCTGACACTTTCGATGAAGCCAACCGGCAGATTGATGCCGAATTGAAAGAACAGCCGATTCAGAAGAAAAAGCGTTCTATCAATGAGCAACTGAAAACACCAAAACAGACAGTTCCAAAACCGAAGAAACAAAAGAAGAAAGAATACGAGCACTAAGATAAAAGAAGGAGTATATTTTGAATTTACGCAATATACTCCTTCTTTTATTAAATAAATTAACTTTCGAATATTATTTTTTCTTTAGCTCAATACGTCTTCGCAACAGAGAATTGATGTTCATTACAGCAGTATTCATTGCCTTTAGATTTTCTTCAAAATCACCATTTTCAACACAAGGAATAGTATCTAATAAAAACTGAATTTGTCTGGCAATATTATTTTCACAGTTTATTACTGCACTTTTTCCGTAGCCAAAATCACTTTCAACAGAAAGTTTTTCCTCCAGTTTCTTCACAGAATACATCAAAGAATCAAGCTGTTTGCTACTTCTTCGAGTTTTCAACTGTTTGAGCACATCTGCTACATCCTGGATCATCAGATACGGTTCTTTTTTGGTAAGAATAGCATTTGTTGCATTTGGTTCGGGTTTAGCTTGGAGCTGTTTACCAACAAAGAAAAGAGAGGAAATCAAGCTTGCCAACCATACCCACCAGAAAATTCTCATGCCAATGATGCTATTGACTTTTGGTAACACAGCATTGGGATCACGCAATGCGTTTATGATGTTTTCTGGGTCTGTAAACAGCCAATCTACGAACGAAACAACTTTTCCATATATGTTAGGAATGACAATAAAATATGCTGCAACACCAACTAAAAGGATAATCACAGGAATGAAGAATACAAATTTGTTCATCACCTTTTTATCCAAAGCGGCAGGTTCATCAGGCTCGTTTATGTCAGGAGGAACAACATTTACAACTCTTCCAGTTGTTCTTGGAGGTGTATTCCCACCAATACTTTCTCGCCCAGTACTAACTTCGGGTCTTACCACGGGTTCCATTTCTGGAACATCAGTAGAAGGAACTTCGCCAATACTTTCAAACAAGTGCTTATTAAGAGATGTGTTACGTTCGTCCTCAATATGTTCCTCAGGTGCAGGCTGTGAAGCTGCTTCGCCTATGGTACTACTATATTGTTTGGCGTTTGGTTCTTCGCTATGTTCGGAGGAAGAAAAAGCTCCAAATGATATTTTTTCATTAAACACTTCAGCAGGTGTGTTGTCGATTGCTAATTCCAAAGCATTGATAAATTCATCGGCTGTTTGAAATCTCTCTGAGCTATTGGAGATAGCTTTAACAATAACACGTCCGATTGTTTCCCCACCAAGTGAAGGAAGTGCCGGAATCTTTCCACTCATTCTTTCTTCAAAGGCAGCATCTTCATCTTGAGAAAAATACTGTTCCGGGAAGTGGGGAAGGAAAGGATTTCTACTATAATTCAAAAGTCTGTAAAGGATAATTCCAAGTGAATACAAATCTACAGATTTTGTGTAGCTCTCTTTTCCGAGATAAACTTCGGGAGCGAGAAAATTAGGTGTCCCCTTCAATGACTCAGCCTTAGAACTATCTTTCAAAACTTTAGATACGCCGAAGTCCCCAATCTTATATTCGCCCTTCTCGGAGACAAAAATGTTATCATCTTTTATGTCTCGATGGATCACACCATTACTGTGGCATGATTGAAGTCCATACAATACATCCAGACCAAGCCTGACAACGTCACGCACCAGAAAATCCTGTCTTTGGATATAATCTGCAAGCGGTGTCAGGTACTCCATCAAAATGAATATATCGTACCTTCTTGGTGTATCAGTAACGACAATATCGTTCTCATAATATCTGACGATATGCTGCACACCTTTTTCGGATAAATCATTCAAGATTCTGATCTCCGAAACGATGTTATTCAGCATTTGTGAAAAGTAGCTATCAGCCTTAGATACATCACCACCCATGGAGTTTAATACGGAGTTGTATTGCTTTTCCGTAGGGATTGTAATGTGTTTCAGCGCACGAACATATTGACCAGCGGCATTTGTTTTAATAACTTTATACACAGTTCCAAATGCACCTGAACCGAGTTTTTCGCTGACATTGTATCCAAGAATATTTTTGCCTATTAAGTTTGTTTGTGCCACAAAATCACCTCCTAAGTGGTATAAGCATTACGGTTGCATTATCTGCTTTATGTGAGACGATAGCTTCATCAATAAGTTGTTTTCCTGCAATTTCAAGGTCACTTTCAGATGATAAAATCTCGGCAATTCGGGTGTCCGATAAAAAATCAGAAATACCATCGCTGCAAAGCAAAATCACGCCGTTTTCCAATGTAGGGTAGTATTCATCTGCTTGCAAGACATATCCGTTTTGACGATAACCGATATAGCGATTCAAATTTTTCCTTGCAGGAAATCCAAAAAGCTCTTTTCTGGTTAATAGACCGAGATCGAGCATACGCTGTCCCTCAGTATGATCTTTGGTAATCCGGACAAGCGAACCATTGTTGTAATGATAGGCACGACTGTCACCAATATTTAAGACAGCACACTTCACCCCACAAAGAACAAATAAGACGAGTGTAGCGCCCATGCCCTTCAAATCAGCGTTCTTTTGACTCTGCTCACAAACAGTATTATTGATTTCGGCAATTACTGTCTGAAGGTATGAGACAGCTGCATCAAGTGAAGTGTAATGTTGAAGTTCTCTCTGAGCCAATAAAAGTTTTTCAACGCAGATCAAACTGGCAACCTCACCTGCATTATGTCCGCCCATGCCATCACTGATAGCAAATAGACGTACTTGTGATGGTGCTGATTCGCTTGCAAAGCAATAGCGATTATCTGGCATCTGCTTTTGTAAGTCAGATGTCAGATAAAGGCTGTTAATTAGAAAGTTATCTTCGTGATTTGGTCTCTTTCCGATATGGGAATAGCATATAGGTTTGTCCATAAGCAAAACCTCTCATTCCCGGAAGGTTACTTATTAGTGTCTGCGTTATCATCCAGATGATTCAGCTTATTTAAGAAAGCTAACCCTTCTCCGTCCTGAAGCCCTACAAAATACAAACGTTCAATCTGTTCTGCGTCAAACAGAAATAATTTATCAGGATCAAGGATTCCTTCAGGATATAAGCAGGCACTATAATCCCATACCTTGTCGGAATTTGCTTGTTTTTGTTTTACTCCGACAATCATAATTCGCTTTTGGCTCTCTTTTAATAATACAACGGAGCCGATTGGAAGAAATTTTTTCATTTCAATCTCCTTTCTCATTTCGACAACTCAGACAATGTGAAATTAGAACCACATTCGTTGCAAGTAAAACGATAGAAATAGTGTTTGACTTGACGCCCCTGAATGTAGAGAGGAACCGAGTTAGTATTAAAGACGGAACCATCAATAGTCTCGCAACATTTTTCTTTTTGCATTCCTCCACCACATTTAGGACAGGATTTCTTTTTTAACAAGAAGTATGCCAGTTCCTTGGCGGTGAACTCATATCTAAATGATTTCATACTCATAAGTCATTCACCTCTATAATCAATCCCAAAATATAACGAAATCAACAAAATTGTCCCATCCTTCATCATTGAAGCCGATTTCGATACCGGCAGATCCACCAATTAGAGCAGCGGCACCGCCTTCTAATACAAATTTATTATCTTCAATACCAACTTTTCCTTCAACGCCCACGGCACCTGCATAACCGCCAACTTTTCCAGTTATCTCCAGACCGAGGATGTTAATGGTTCCTTTTGCTTCACCTTCAACGGCAGCAACCATTGCTTCACCTTTAGCATTTGCATTGATTCCATCTTCACCAACAGAGAATTTACCTTTAGCTTCAGCTTTTGCTGTACCAACGGCACCTTCTGCTTTTCCTTCAATACCGAGCATATCACTACCCAGACCGGCTTCGGCATCACCTGCTAATGCTGAGACACTTGCACTCGCTCCCGCTTCAACAGTTATAAAATCAGTTCTACTTTTTTCGACCCATTTGCCGTCCTGATATTCTTTTTTGGTAGTTGTTTTCATAATACCGGCATCAGCTTTTGCAGCAGCTTCACCTTTACCAAGGTAAGCATTAACACCTGCATACCCCCACTCATTTTGTGCTTCTGCACTTGCCTTTCCAACCCAAGCAGTAACCCCTGGGTTTCCGTCATACAGTTCATAGCCCAGCCAATCAGCTGAGGCACTGGCAGATGAAGAACGAGAATAATCGAAAAACGAAGGCGTGTTTCCGGAATAAATGCCACTGGTAATGTACAGTAAACTTGTTATTGATGATATTAACGGCAAAATACTTGGAAGGATATAGGGTTTTGCGATAATTAAATCTTTGACAATATCTGTCCAATCAAAATCAAGCTTTCCATCGGGTCCCACAAGAATAAACCTATTAGGATCTAATGATACGGGAGAGATATAGTCAGCTAAATTGAGTTTGTTGTATTCGTCAAGTTTAATGTATTCATTATGTGCATCTTCAATGAAACGTTGGAATGTTTCTAATGCCTTAGAATACTGATCAAGTTTTCGGGAAAGTTGTGTTGCTGTGCTGTTTATATTAGACTCAAAGCGAATATCCCAGTCGAGTTGTCGAACCGTATGTTGGAAATCATTTTGAATCGAATTTATCTTTGTTGCTACCGTGTTACAACGACTGCCAATCTGGCTGAGAGTAGAAAACTCAACATAAATTCTTGGCATTTTACTCCTCCTTTCTCGCCAGAATAGTAGCATTGATTAGTTAATTATCGTTGCTATATAAAATGTTCATCGCTTTGATAAACACATCACGTTCAGGGTTTGTATATCCAGAAAAAATTATGTCGTTAATATCACTGTGATTAAATAAAAAATTATTATCAGAGCCCACATAACCTTCTGGATATGGAACAGCTAAATAATCATACATTTTGTTTTCAACAGGGTTAACCTGTAAAACTCCTATGATTACTAATTTTTTTGAGGCATCTTTTAATAAGACAACACTTCCGATAGGTAATAAATCTTTCATCTTTTCTCCAATCTGATCAACTTATGTAGTCAAGTTGAGCCACCAATTTCCTATTGCTTCACCACATCTATTTGCTAATATTTTATAGCCTTCGGCAGCTTTTTCGTAGTAACTCATGTCGGAATTTCCATCTCCACCAGTTGCGCTGTCGATTACACCATAAATAAGATCATCAAGACCACCGGTTAATTTATGACTTAAGCTGTAAATGCCAGCCATAGAAATATCAATTCCAGTAGCTCCGGTATCTCCTAAATCCCATTGTCCATCAGAATAATATTTTTCGTGACTGCGAAAGCCTTGTGAGATGGACTGGATTCCCGCTTCGCCAATCGCTGAATATATTCCTAATGCATTCCAAGGCCCGGCTTTCATCTCGGCTAAACTTTTTACGTTGCCTATATTCTTCAATTCATAACCTGATGAGATTATTGACAAAATATCTTTTCCGCAATCTGTATAATCAGCAACGATACTTTGCCATTGTTTAGTGTCTAATCCGTTAGATGCAGATAGGATAGAAGCGGTTAATCCCAAAAAACCGGACGATAAACCCAATACTTTAACATTTTTTTGGGCTGTATCTCCAAAAAATCCTGTCTTTATACCATCGTACATATCTTGGAAATAATCATATAACCCTGACCATAAACCAATACTGGAGTTAGCAAGATTACACCAGTCACTTGCGCCGGTTAACCCTTTTTTGTCTCCGTTAAAGAATGAAGCCAAATCCTGAAAGTATGAAATTGCGTCCTTTAGAACCCCTGCTTCATCGTTATCGCCATACTTATCGGCACCATTAAGTAATGTTTTCAATATAGATAAGGAGTCTTTTTCGTTGTCTATATCAGAAAAATATTCTTTAATTTTGTCTGTTATAGTAAGCGTTCTATCCGCAAATGGATTTCCGCCTGGACCAAGAATAGCAATATTTATTGGTTTCACTCCGATAAATATTGAATCGAAGGATGAAGTTCTTTTATATTCATCGAGTTTAATGTATTCATTATGTGCATCTTCAATGAAACGTTGGAATGCTTCTAATGCCTTAGAATACTGATTGAGTTTTCGGGAAAGTTGTGTTGCTGTGCTGTTTATATTAGATTCAAAGCGAATATCCCAGTCGAGTTGCCGAACAGTACGTTGAAAATCCTCTTGAATAGAATCTACTTTCGATGCCACCGATTTATAACGACTTCCAAGCTGATCGAGCTGAGAAAACTCAACATAAATTCTTGGCATACGTCACATCCTCCTTTCCATCGGTTATCCTGGCAGAATATATATTCTGCCAGGGATTACCGATTATTTTCTCCTTGAAAATCAGAAGATTTTTCCCTGCTCCTGAGCTTTCTGTGTACCTTCACGCTCGGCAGCTTCATAGCTCTCGGCAGCTTGGGTGAGGAAAGAGCTGTATGCCTTCATATCTTCAACGATAGTATCAAAATTGCTCTGCATACCTGCGAACTGCTTTTTCTCAGTTTCAATAGAAGTACCCTTCATCTTGTTTGCAGTAGTTGTAACCTCCTGAAGCATTTCTGCATAAAGAGACTGGATAGTTACAGCTGCATTTTCGATGGTCTTAGCTTTGTCACGCATAACGCTGGAATCTACTACTACTTGTGCCATAGTTTATAATCTCCTTTCAAAGTGGTAATCATGAATTATTTGCCAACGCTAAGTGCGCTTGCTTTGCTTTTGATTTCGTTCTCGGTGCTTTTCATTTTGGAAGCATATTCACGAAGGAACTGAACGTAGTTCTTCAATGCCTTCTCAGCTGCGGAAAAATCGTTCTTATAACCTTCGATTCTCTGGTTAAAAGTGTCGCTTGCTTCACCTTTGTAAGTTACACGCAGATCAGACACAGCCGTATAAATGCTGTTGTAAGCTTTGGTAAACTCACCGGTTTTACCCTCGATCTTGCTTGCAGAAGCTTCGAGTTCTTCAGGGGTTACATCAAAAATTGTGGATGCCATAATAGTTCTCCTTTCGGTAATTGAATTTAGATAAATACTTATTGTCCTGATTTCAGTGCGGCAGCTCGTTCTTCTGCTTGTCGATCCTCACGCTGAATTCTGTCGGCACAGTATTTAATCGTTGATGCTAAAGTGGACATTTGATTTTTTGTCCTGTTCATTTCAGTTTGCAAGGCACTAAGCTTAGCAATAAACGCATCAGCCGCTTGTCCCTTCCATGCGGCTCTACAATCCTGTTCCATTTGTTCCAATATCTTAATCTGAGCAGATAGTTCAGATGCATCTCCCGCAATGGAATTTGCTTGTGAAATGACTTTTGAATAATTGATTCTATACTTCATGCAACCGTATCTCCTTCCTGCTAAATCATCAGCAACTTTGCTCCATCGGAAATACCAAGTTGAGCAAAGCTACATTCCAAACGCAATGCTGCATTGTCGTTTAAGTCGAACAGTATCACATTGGTATTTACATCTGAAATTCCATATTCTGAATTTAATATTCTTATCATCAGATTCTGAGCATTTCTTATAGACATATTGTTTGGTACAATGAAATCGTATGTACTACCCAGCGCAGGAATCTTTACTGTGATAGATATTTTTTCCATGAATCTCACCACCTTATCTCAACATTCTTTTCCTTAAGACAGAAGTAACAACTGTGAGATTTTACATCTGTAACAAGTGGTAGCGTTTCTATCTTTGCGGAAGCATTTTCATAACAATTTTGGCATAGTACATAGTTTTCGGCATTGACTACCAATGACATGAACAGACGATCATTATTCTTTTCTCCATTCACATTGAAACCGCATACGAAGCAAATGTTGTATTGTGGTGAATCAATATACTGGAATACTTTTCGCATGAAAGCTGCCTGCTCGTTAGTAATCATGTCGAAAAAGGCATTAAACTCAGAGATAATGACAAATAACTGTTCATGCTGTTCATCTGGTTTTTCCAAACGCAAATTCAATTCAGGCTTCAGATCTTCGATAAATGAATCAAAAGCTGTTATTCCGCTGATATACTGGCATTCGGGATGTGCTTCAAGAACACTCCTAAATGTACCATTATCATCATCAATGAAAACGAAACGTCTGTTGCTGTATTGAGTTATACTCTGTAACATTGTGTTGTAGAATTCTCCCATCTGTGAGGTATCGTTTGCACAAACACAGACTTTGTATTCCTCTGACAAAGCTATACCATACATCAATGCACCAGATTTGGATGTTCCAAGCACAAGACTTCGGCTATCGTCAGAAATGGATTCAGGAGGGTTGCTTCGTGGGTAAGCGGAATAGTCGCTTACAGATGTTTCATCTGGATCACTTGTTTCATCTGGAGTATCCTCCAATGTAACTGGTGTGTATCCATGCCACTGTGTGGCAATGTCACCATACTTTTGAGTGATTTCTGTAATTCTGTCTGCCTCGGTCTCTCCATCAAAGGCAACCGCTGTTTGGAATTCAACAATCTCTTTATTCACGACAGTGATTCCTCGTCCGCTTATATCTTCAGGCATAACAGGAGGACGCACGTTATGAATATCCAAATAATTGCTCGGATCATTCATTTTCAGAGTGAAGTAGGAAGAAATGTGCTCTGTCACCTTATAATAGATAGAGTTTCTTGTGTTTCCGGTGATCACAAAGTAAACACCAAATGTTTTGCCGGAGCTGATGATGTCAGTGAAACTATCCGCTATATCCATATATTTGTCACGGAAAGATGCATAGTTATCAATCAGCACAAGAATTGCTGGCAGCGGATTTTTGTTTACTGTACGATAATCGACAAATGTACCGCAATTATTATCAGCAAAAAGGCGTTTACGTTCGTCGATTATGCTATGCAGCATGGAAGCCAATTCAGAAAGTTTGTTTTCGTCATCAGCAAATACAACACCACCGGTATGGGGAAGATCTGAGAGATACCCCAGGTTTCTACCGCCAAAGTCCATAGCGTACAGGTTCAGTTCTTCTGGCGTGTAACCGTAATCACAGACCATAGAGTAAACCAATGTCTGCAAAAATGTTGTTTTGCCGGTGCCACTTGCTCCATATAGTCCGATGTGTCCGGTTTTAGCAAAGTCTATGGTAAGAGACTTCTGCTCCTGCGTACGAACGTAATCTACCAAACCGACAGTAGTCGTACACAATCCTTTTTTGCCTTTTTTCAGAGTATGTATCACAACTTTTTCAGGAAGCATATCCAACCACAAAGGTTTGGTAGCGATTCCTTTCTTTTGTCCGAGTGCAACAATCTCCGCAACAACCGCTTCGAGTTGTGTTTTATCAGATTTGTCACCAGACAGATCAATCTTTGCACTATGGATTGGATTGGCTGTATTGTCGGTCATTTGCACTGTGATTTCTTCATCAGGCATATATGTTTTGGTAGGCAAATAATCAGCACCACTATAGCCAGACTGAATACATTCATATATTTCATCATATCCGACTTGTAGATACAAACGACCAGGGTTCTTAATCATTGCAGAGTCAGGTTTGTTAATCATGTCGATGCTATCTTGTTTCTCTGCAACCTTCAGGCAAACTCTGAAACGGGAGTTGCTCATAATTTGCGGATCAACAATACCGCTTGGCTTTTGTGTTGCAAGAATCAAATGAATTCCAAGGCTACGACCAACCTGTGCTACATTGATAAGTTGCGCCAAAAACTCTGGCTGCTGTGTTTTTAACTGAGCAAATTCATCAATAATAATGACTAAATGCGGAAGCGGAGTTTCAAGGCGTCCGCCTTTGTAATACTTGTGATAAGAGTTAATATCCAGTTTATCTATACCCAACGCTGCCGCAGATTCATTAAATATACGCTGACGGGATTTTATCTCAGCTTCTAAGGAAACTAATGCACGATAAAGAATATTTCCCGACAAATTGGAAATAGTTGCAGACAAATGAGGGAGTGCCGGTGCAGACTCTTTCGCCATAAAAGGTCTTGCCATATCGCCGCCCTTGAAATCAACCAAGACAAAAGCAATTTCTTTTGGGCTATAGTTGATTGCTAAAGACAAAATAAGTGCCTGTAGGAACTCGCTCTTACCAGAACCCGTAGTACCTGCAACAAGTCCATGACAACCATGATAAGCTTCATGGAGATCCAAGCTAAATACTTCGCCGCCTGCCATAACACCTATAGGTGCTGCAAGCGATTTAGCTGAGTTGTTGCTATCCCAATGGCTCTCAATGTCAAGTTCACTAACATTACCGGCTTTGTACATTTGCAGGAACGAAATGCGATCAACTATACCTAAGGAACGAGAGTCCCTTTTAATAGGAAGCCGAGACAGAGCATTTGCAAATGTATGAATATGATTTGGCTCCACACTATCCAAGGCAAAAGGAATGAACTTATTGGCATTTTTATTTTTAATGTAATATCCGGTACGAGTATCATCACTCTGGATGATTGTTTTACACGATTTAGGCAATTTTGTAATATCACCATAAGCAAACAGAGTTGTAATACCGACCGAATTTTCCGCATTGTTCATGTATCTCAACAGAGCTTCTTTCTCAATCAAATTCGACTCCGTAACGATTACGACATAATAAGGAATAGGAGTAGTCCTATCCTGAGATTCCTCTCGTTCCTTAATCGTCTCATCAATGATGTTGAAGATGTAATGAACTTCTTCAGAGTTTGTGGCAAAATAACGAACCTTTTTATCGTTACTCCAAATATGAGGTACATTCTTAAAAGCATCAAAGATATATACCTGTTTAGGAGAGGTTACAAGCACAAGTTTTACTTCATCGTAGGAATGAAGCGAGATGATATTTAGGATAATCTCGTCCAAAATAGTACGAATGTTTTTTTGACTTCCGATAATACCAATCGTTTGATTATTGCAAATATCGAGAGTCAAAGGGACGTTGTTCAGGACACCGTACTTTTTCGACAGTTCAACTGGTAAGTTACGAAGTTCGTCTTCATACAGTTGAAAACCCTGTTTTGGTATTTTTAATTTCACATCAAAAGATCTACTTCCCAATCCCATGCGAATAACAAGAAAGTCATCATCCTCATAAGAACGCTCCCATAAACGGAGTTTAGTACTTTCATTGTCAAGCATAGAGCAGAGCAGATCGGGAGAAGGACATAACGAGTCATTCAAAAGACGAACTGTTCGATCTCTTTTGGCAATTAAGCCATTTTCAATATCAGCGATATACGATGAATATCTGTTTTTTCTATGGCTTTCCTCTGCCTGGATTTTCCTTTTCTGATAGCTTCTTAGCAAAGAAGGCCACATAATCGAACCTAACAACATACTAACGGCCATAGTGCCGCTTGCGATAATTGTTGATAATTCACCGCCGCTGATTGCATTCGTGATGGATACTCCTAAACTTGCCAACATTACCATAGACATAGTAAGACTTGGTCCGAGTGTCAAGATCGCCGGTGTCTTGTCCACGGTAAAGGGGCTTGGAGGAGCATCAATTTCTACCTCATCGCTGTCCAAAGATTTAAGGATGCGAGGAGTGCTTACAAAATATTTCATTTCATTTGTATCGCTGATGGGCATTTTCACGTTAAAAGATGTCATCTGCGATAATGTACTTTCTGTCTTTAGATTGCGTATAGCTATGTAGTCGCCCATATAAATCAAAGAAAGACCCATGATAAAAATTTCATCAAACGGCTTTAGTTGCTGTGAATGGGCAAGGCGACCATTTACATAGATACCAACACTTCGTTTCAGATCTTCGATAAATGCGTGTCCGGTGTTGTCAATGCGAATTGCTGCGTGTTTTTCTCTTGAAACAAAGTCTGTAAAATCATAAGAAATATCGTTTAGTGGAGTTCGCCCTATAAAAATATTGGTATCTTTCGATAACTTATATTTTTTGTAGCCAACCTGTATATCTGAGGCGGCAATGAACAGGGTCTTGACTGTTTTGCTATTGGCTTTGTTTGTAAAAGCAAAATAGTCTCCACTATGTATCACATGGTCACTACATGGATGACCATTCAGCGTTACTTCATATTTATTATCGAAGCCTTGTTTCAAAGTGTAGATTACAGATGTTTCGCCTTCTTCCTGAGAGAATGGAAGAACAAAGTCAGATGGAAGTCCTAATGTTTCCAGAAATAAACGGTTATCTCTGTTCTTCAGGACATCACTTAACATCCGTGAAGCTTCTCGATTTTCAACAAAGAACGTTACCAAGAAATCCGACATTGAATTATTCTTGGGTTTAGCCATCTTTTCACCACCTCTACAAAAATAGTGTTACAACTTTTCTCCGCAGTTTCCGCAGAACTTCATCCCGGGCTTGTTGTCAAAACCGCATGAAGGACATTTAGAATCACTGAGAGATTTTCCACACTCTCCGCAGAATTTCATTCCGTCAGGAACTTCTTTTCCGCAGTGTGGACAAATTACAGTAGCGGCAAGCTTGTTCCCACAACTGCCACAAAATTTCATCGTTGGTTTATTCTGAGCGCCACACTTCGAACAAGTGATTTGTGTATCCGCAGGCGTGACATTCATATTCTGTCCAATTCCAGAAAAAACATTGCCGAATTGACCTGCTGCA
Source organism: Lachnospiraceae bacterium (assembly GCA_036310185.1). Classification (GTDB taxonomy): domain Bacteria; phylum Bacillota; class Clostridia; order Lachnospirales; family Lachnospiraceae; genus JALENY01. The sequence continues at coordinate 22,809 of JAXJSH010000010.1, forward strand.
CCAAGTCCCATTCCTAATCCAATACCTGCATTGGCAATACCGCCAGTAGAGGGGTTAGATGCCAGGTGCTCGGCAATATCAAGCGATCTGCGTCTCTGATAAAATCCTTCACCCAAAGCGAGTTCTTCCTTGTAGTTGCGAAGTTTTTCGTAGTCCTCTGGACGTGGTGCTATAGATTCACAGTAGAAATTAACAATTTCAACACCAAATCTTTCAAATTCATCGTTAATCGCTTCTTTGAACGCATCAGAAAGCTCAGACAAATACGAAGAAATCTCCAAGAAAGAAATTTGCTTCTTAATCATGTATTCAGAGGCAACGGATTTGATTTTTGTATTGATCAGCCCGTTAAAGTATTTTAGAACAACAGTATAATCTCCAGTCACCCCATTAGGTATTGCTCCGACGATGCGAGAAATAAATAAACGGGAATCGTTTATTGATATACCATATTCTCCACGGGCCCCCACGTTTAGTATCAATCCGTATTTAGGGTCTTCTAAGGGAATTGCGGTCGAAGTACCCCAATGCAAGTCGAGTTTTACCGTTTTGTTGATATAGTAAACTTCTGCGGTAAAAGGAGTCTTTCCACCAAAAGGTAGATTAACTAGCCTATGCAAAAGTGGAAGATTTCCTGTTGATAAAGTATGTGTGCCAGGACCAAACAAATCGAGCGCTTCTCCACCTTTGAGAAATAGTACTTCTTGACCTTGGCTAACAATAAGTTGTGAACCGAGCACAAATTGTTCGGATGGACATTTATATACGAGCCAGTGAGGGCCACTTCTTTGTCCATCAAACTTAATTCTGTCGATAATTGCCATGTTATTCCCTCCTTTGTTAAGGCTCATCAATTCTGTATGTTCTACCACGACATTTTTTAAATAACCTTATGTAAGCTTTGTATCCGCCTCGTATAACGCCATATTTTTCGATAGCCAGTATTGCGTATTCTGAGCAAGTGGGCTTAAACAGACATTTGCGGCGAATATGTTCAGGTGCATATCGTTGATATAGTCGTATAGCCCCAATTAAAGCTGATTTTAAGGCAATCACTCCGCCTGTTAAAAATTGGAGCAAAGTAAGTGATATTATGAATATAGTATGGTGTTCTGTGCAAAAACTACTTATGACTCGGGGAAAAAAAGGAAAAATGCCAAGACATCGAATCAGATTATACAGCAGAATGGTTGCACAACAATTAGCTATAAGAAAGAGTGAAACACAAAGAGTCGCCTTCTTATAGCTTGTATTAGGGCGAACAAGAGGTCGTTCTAATACATACCATACTACTGCTTCCTGTTCTTCCAGACTTGGCATTTCTCTTTTCATAGTTTCTGTAATCGGAGCCGGATTAACGATTTTTCATTTCACGCAGTTTGTTTCGCATACCACGAATAGCTGCATCAGTGCTATCATTCGGAGTCATGGAGCAACGCAGAGTGTCACCAGGAACGACAATCTTGAATTCATCAGCATTTGCGGAAGCTTGCATATACTGAGTGCCACCCATACAACCAGAAGATTCTGCCACGAGCTTCTGATAAGTTTCAGAAGAAGCAGTAAAGTTGGTGACATCCTGATAGAAATACTGCATAGTATTTTCTTTCTTGCTGTCGCTGGTCATACTGAAGGAATACTGATAAATAAACACTTCACGTTCGCCAAAGAACAGCCAGGTAATCATGTATTCAGAGCTAACCCAAGTGTTGGTAGTAGCACGAGCTACCAAGTTATCAACCTTATCGTTGAAAACGTAACCCTCAAAAGTGACAGGTGCAATCTCTTGTACCTCTTCTTCATCAATGCCGAGTTTTCTGAGTGCCATAGACTTTGTATCCAGTCCATTCAGTCTTGCTCTAACTTTCTGACGATACTCTTCAACGGTCATACCAGAAGACATGCATCCACCAGATGCACCGTAGAAGAACTTGATGACTGCCTGCTGCTCGCTATTTTTTCCACGCAACAGCATCTGCATTTCCTGCTGCTTTGCAGCAGCATCCGATGCGGCTTGATTAACCATATTTCCAAACATACCCATAATCTTTCCTCCTATAAATGTGGATTTGTTTATTTCTCAACAGGATTTGACACTTACATCCTGTTAAAGACAGGTTGGACGTTCGACTTCAAGAATTTTGTAGAGTTGGTCCACATCGAAACTTGAAAGCCCTGCTTGCTTTGCCATTCCCAAAATTTCTTGATAGTTGGGACTTGTCCTATAACTTTTGCGATAGAAATGGTCATATTTAATATAAGCCCAAAAATAATAATAGATTCCTTTTGGCTCAATCATTAAAGCAGCTTGTATGTATTCTTCAATTTTATCTATGTCAGATCTCTTAGCCAAAAAGGCTTTTTTTCCTTTCAAGAGACTAATCGCTGCATAGAAGTAGGTTTCAGAATTATCAAAGTTGTCTTCAATAGCTTTTGCAAAAGTCGCTTGTGCTTTGTCGTATAGCTTTAATTTGAGATAACACATTGCAAGGGAACTATTCAAAATTGCATTATCCGGATTTTGTGTCAAAGCATTTCTGTATGCACCAGCGTATTTATTTACCTCTGGTAATGGCATACTATAAACGCTGTTAAATGTTGAAATAATAACTGGTCGATAACAATAATTGCATATTGTTTCGCCTGTTGATACAGGTGCCCCACAGCCAGGGCATCTCATATCTATTGCTTGATGTGCCATTATGCGTACTCCTTAAAATGTATAGTAATTAAATCAAAAGGATTTTTGAATCATGTGTATCTTTTTACTATACAATCAATAGCCGAATTGATTGTATGAAGTTCGGGATATGATCTAACATTACCGATGTGGCTTCATTTAAATCTAAAACTGCAACTAATGCCATAAAAACAGTCCAAGACATTTTTTTGTTTTTTGTTTCTATAGCAGAATAGGTTTGTCTGGATATTCCTACGGCGGAAGCCATTACTTCTTGAGATACACCTAAACGTGCTCTTAGGACAGGAAGTTCGGTCGTAAGAGTCATGATTAACTCATTTTTAATTTCTTCTTTATCATCACACATATAATTCACGCTCCTGTTTCGTAGAGTATCTTACTCCACGAAAAAACACCGTCAAATACTAAAATTTCAATATTATTCGGCGGTGTTGACGTTTTTATTTGACGGCTAATAAAGAGGAAAGTTTTTTCATATTCTCTTTCTTCAGATCCAGGGTGGGATGAACATATCGATTCATTGTAATATTAACAGTTGCATGACCAAGGATTTCACTAAGACTTTTCACATCAAAACCCAGCTCAATACACCTGGTTGCAAAAGTATGGCGTGTCGTATGGAAATTGGCGGATTCTATGCCGCTCAATTTCAATGCCTTTTTGAATTTATTTTGCATAGTTCGTGGCTCCACAAACTTACTCTCATCATTTGTTAATAGGTATCCACCAGATGATTTCTTATATGCAACAAGAATGTCGTTCAGTTCATTAGGAATGGGGATAGTTCTGATTGAGCAGGCACTTTTGGGAGTTGTCACAACTATTTTCGTTTTCGATCCGTTACCTGATTTGTTTTGGACTCTTTGCAGAGTACGGTGAACGTGTATTGTCTGTTCCGAGAAAGAAATATCGTCCCATCTTAATGCACAGATTTCCCCAATTCGTAACCCTGTGAATAGGCAAACAAGAATACCTATATTACACAGCTCTGGTTCTGTTAATATATATTTGCAGAGTTGTTCTTGTTCTGTTTTACTGAAAACTCTCATCGGCTTGGTTGTACGTTTTATCTGAATAGCACTACCATCGCATGGGACATACATTCCCTTTCTAATTGCAAATTTCAATACGTTGCGAATTATTGATAATACATCTGTCACCGTTTTTGAGGATAAACCACTCCCTTTCTTTCCTCCTGATACCAATAAGAAATTGCAGTGGGATTCTATAAAATCATAAGTTATGTTGTCCAGCGGTTGGTCTCCATACGATGGGAGTATATAACTTGTAAGCATATTGTGATACTTATTCCTCGTAGATTCTTTGGCCTGCAATTCGACACTCTTAAACCAGTCAGCGGCAACGGTTGAAAATAGATTTGGATTTTGAATCGGTATTACAGCAGGCTGTGTAATATTAGATTGTGTTCTTTCACGGAGTTTTACTTTGGTATCACGATAAGTTTTGGCGTACACATACCCATACACTATTTTTCCGGTACATGTTCGTGACTTAATGTATCGACCTTCCCATCTACCGTCTTTTCTTTTATAAATGTTTTCACCTTTTCTTGGCATAAGGCGTAACCTCCTTTCATTATGACTATAATTCTGACGGCTAATGGTGAATATCGAATGTATCCGAACAAAAAAATTTGATATTTCGATGCTTTTGTCGCCGTTGACACATTGACAATTACGGCGATAAAAGGTAAAATGAACATACAATTTGTAAAAACATGGCGAAAAAGCAATTCGTGGAGTAAGATACTCTACGAATTTTTTTGTTTATATGCCCCGGAAATGGTTTGGTCTTACCATTTTCGGGCTTTTTATTTCCAACATTTAATGCAGATTGCCCATAAAATTTATCACATTGCACTTATAAATGCAATCTGCATTTATTGTTGGTTGTTGAAAAAATGGGCACAATTTATAATAAAGATAAGATAGAACAGCATGGAGGTGATTGAAATGCACCCGGAAATTGACTACGTTAAAATAGGTCAGCGTATCAAAACTGCACGACTTGAAAAAGGTTATAGCCAGGCAGATTTAGGGGCGTTGATTGGTTGCTCGAACAATCATATGAGCCATGTTGAAGTAGGACAGACCAAAGTATCCTTGGCAATGCTTTTGAAATTGGCTTTTGTCTTGGAAAAGGATTTTGATTTCTTTTTACTTGATACGCCTTATGCAAAGTGTGACAGCATAATCAACGCTGAAATTGCTGATAAGCTGAAACAATGTAACGCAACCACATTGATAACAGTAAGCAAGATCATAGATGCACTGATTGAACAGCAAAATATGTTACCAATAGATTAGAACTTTTTTGTAATATCATATATCAAAAAACACCAGTACACGCATCTAAACAGATGCCAGTACTGGCGTTTTATAATCATTATTCAATTGCGAATTACATAGCTTTAATAGTAAATCAATTCACTCAACACAATTTCTTCTGCTGCATTACGGATGTTATTCATAGCACCGGCCCATGCCATCTGGTCACGAGCCTTTAACGCTTCATTTACCCCCTGACGCTCCTGCATTTGCAGGATCAGCAGCTTCATTCTCTGATTAGCGGTATCATCCACCTCGTTCAGATGTTTAACCAGTTCGCCGTCCAGCAAAAGTGTGTTGTACAGTACCTTATGGTGTTTTTTCCGATAGTGCAGACGCATTCTACCGTATTTTCCATAGTGCGGTTCTTCCTCTGGAAGTTCCAAATCCGGATAATACATTCCGTCTGCTCCGACCGTATATGTACCGCCCATTTCCTCATAGATTGACTTCATATTCTATTCCTTGAACATTTTGCAATGACTTTTAGATCATTGCAAAATGTTCAAGAGCAACACGGATAGCATCTTCCTTTTCTTTCAGTCATTGTGGTACTTTTTGATTTTCTTTCTGAGAGATATTGTAATGCTCTCCTACATCAATACCACATTTGCGTTTGATTTGGGAAATATATAAAGTTAAAACCTTTAAGCCAAATTCTTTCAGCACCTAATCTTTGATTTCCTTATAGGCAGCTTTTGGCTCAGCAGAAGTAATATCAAGTTCATCCAAGTCCAGGTCAACCTCAATCGTATCATCTGGAGTTTTTCGGGATAAAAGAATTACCGTTTCGACTGTTGTCTCATATTCCAAGGGAAGTTCTTTCACTTCCTCGCCGTCAATCGGCACAGGGAAATTGAACACAATGTTTTTAATCCAACAGCCATCCTTTCTCTTTTCCGGAAACATATCGATTCGCTCAATAAAGGCTTTCATAAACTCTTTCTGCTCCGCTTCCGTTGCAGAATTGTAGACTTCATCAAATGCCAATAAGAGCTGGTAGATATTATCGCCGGAGATTTTCTCTTGTCTGATGCTGCGGATCTGATTTTGCAGTTCGTCAATCTGAGCTTCGATTTCACCTATCATATCATACTGTTCATCATAACGGCGCTGTAAATCCAAAATTTTTCTGTCATAATGGGCATCGTTAATGTCCAAGGTGTCCATCTGACGCTCCAATCGATTTTTCGTACCCAAAACCTGCTTTAATTGCCCATGTAAAACGGCAACCTGTTTTTCCATATCTTCCGTATCAACAGCCGTTCCGATCTTTGCTTTAATCGCTTCCACAAATCGAGGCTTATTGACCATGGCAGAAATGATTTTTGCTACCATTTTATTGATTTCCGTTTGCTCAATGTTAAGCCGGAAACTGCACTCATGTCCTGTAGCCGTCACCGTATTTTTGCAGTAGTAATAATACCTTGTTTTCTTGTCCTTGCTGTGAGCTTTGGCAATGTTGCCGTACATACTTTTGCCGCAGCATGGACATTTCAGGATACCGGACAGGATGTGTGCATGGTCTGGATTATTCACCTTTTCCCGCTTGAAGGAATTGAGCTTGCGTTTATCCTGTGCCAGTGCCCAATCTTCTTCGGATATGATAGCTTCATGCTGTCCCTCGTAGATAGGGAACTCTGCTTGCTCAACCACGTGCATTTCATTTCTCGTACCCTGTTTCTTTTCGGTTCTTCGTCTGCCATAGGCGATTTTACCCATATAAACAGGATTGTCAAGAACACCCAGTACAAAGTCTCTCGAAAATCCGGGAATGGTATTGTTCTGCCGCAGCTTCTTTACAAAGCCATTACGGTTCAGATATTTGGCAACTCCGGCAACACCGTCATTGGTGTGAATATAGCGGTCATAGATGACACGGATAACTGGGGCCTCGTCCTCAGCAATGACAAGATTACCGTTTTCCAGCTTGTAACCATAGGGAGCAAAGCCGCCGTTCCACTTACCCTCACGAGCCTTTTGCTCTCGTCCTGCCATTGTCTGTGTGCGGATATTCTCTCGCTCGATCTCCGCAACCGCAGACAGCACCGAAATCATCAGCTTGCCAGCATCTTTTGAGCTATCAATGCCATCTTCTACACAAATCAGATTGACCCCAAAATCCTGCATGAGCTGCAAGGAGTTCAGAACATCTGCCGCATTTCTGCCAAATCGGGAGAGCTTAAAGACGAGTACATAAGAAACATCATCTTTTCCGTCTTGAATGTCATTCAGCATCCGCTGGAACTCCTGCCGTCCTTGGATATTCTTTCCGGAAAAACCTTCATCAGAATACTCCCCGGCAATAACCATATCCTCGTATGCCGCATATTTCCGCAGCTTATCTCGCTGGGCATCCAAGCTGTACCCGTCAACCTGTATGGCGGTGGACACTCTTGTATATAGATAACATTTAGTTTGCTTCTTCTTCAGACTCGCCACCTCCCTCATCCATTTCCTTTACCATCAATCCTTCGTTGCGGACATAATACTCCAAAAGCCAAAGCACATAGTCCGGTGCATGACGATTATCCAATTCCCACTCCGTCATGGTGCGATATGGGATATGGACACATTTGCAGAAGTCTTTCCGGTTCATGCCTGTGCTTTCCCGCAACTTTATAATTCTGTTTTTACTATCCATTTGATTTTCTCCATAAAACAAAAAATACACGTTGCGTACTTATTATAGCATAGCCACGCCAAGTACGCAACGTGTAAATTGTAAATTTTTACGCAGCTTGTTTATTCAAAGGCTGCGTTTGTTTATCATCGTCGGAACACTCCGTTTCTTTCGGAGCATCCGCTTCTATATTTTCCAAGACCTGATGACCATACTTTTGAATCAACCGGGTCATTACATCCACACAGCGGTCAAATGCCGCATTATATTTTGCTTCCTCATAATATTTAGTCAATAGGCAAATCCTCCATAAATTAAAGCTCCATATCCTGTCCACGGCGGCGAACAGGATGCTTGTGTTCAATCTTTTCTTTGGTTCTGGTCAAAACGGCGTTAATAAAAGCTCGTACCCTTTCAGGTGCGAGCTTGACAGCATCCAGATAGGACTTGACTTCTACAAACAAGTCCTCATATTTCTTTTTCCATTTGGAAGCACTCCGCTTTGCAGTTTCCAACTGGTCTTTCAGCTTGACATTTTCCGCCCGGTAAAGAAAGCTGTTCTCCGCATAGCCTTTGAGCAAATCGCATTCATTGGGTGTCAGGGTGACATTGCCGGTGAACTTGTTGACCTTTCCCATGTCCTCAATGTCCTGCACTGTCAGGTTGAGCCGCTGAACTTCCTTTGTCTGCTTTTGGAGAGATTTCAGCTCTTTCTCTTTCTTTTCTGCGGCAGCGGTAGTTGTAGCCAATGCCTGCTCCGCTTGGTCTGCCCGTGCGGTCACAACTTCCAGACGCTGGGTTTCCGCTTGCACCTTAAACTGTGTCACTGTCAGATGTTCCTCGGTGCTGCCACGCTCTCCACGCTCCACATCGGTATATCCGGCGGCTTGCATGAAATTGAAAAAGTCATCCTGCAACACGCTGTAGGACGACTTCAAAATCTTTTTACCTTTTGTGTTCAGCATTGGCTTACCGTCCCCGTCAAGAACAGGTTTTGATTCCCATTTCTTACTGCGGCTGACCTGCATGATGGTTTCCTTGACTGTCCCCCGGAGGGCTTCGTCCTTGCACCGCTTCGACCAGAGAATCTGCTTTTCCACCACCGGAATATAGACCACATGAAGGTGGTAGTGGTACACATCCTCGCCAAGAGCTTCGGACATGGCACGGTTGCGCTCATCGGCGTGCATGACTGCGGAGAGAATATACTGCTCACCGCCCACCACCTCCACGGCGGCTTTATAGGCATCAGCGTAGAACTGTTTGGCAAATTCATAGCCGCCATGATTGTAGAAGTAAGCGGAGTTCACATCGAATACCAGCTCACCGTATTTCACGGCATCCGCTTTCAGACCTCTGGTGGAGATCACCTTGTCCTGTTCCATCTGAGCAAACATTTCTTCGTATCTGGCTGTCGGCTCTTTGAAATGAATGTTCAGAGAAGAACGCTCCGGCACGATGTCCTGATTGCTGTAACTGTCCTTTTCACGCTCGTTGTGTTCCTGCACCTTTGCCAGATCGTCGGCGGTTTCTATATCTTGGTTGCGGGCTACGGTGCGGTCAATTCCATCATTTCTTGCCATGGGTCATGCTCCTTTCCGAGAGGATTTGCGAGGGACGAGGGGCTTTCGAGAGGCACTTTTTCAAAGTGTAATAACCCACTATTACACTTTCATCCATACTGGCTGCACAGTGCCGTGGGCTCTCCGAGGGCTCCTCCGGAGAGGGGGTGCGGTCACTGCGGTGACCTCTGCTGTCC
>JAXJSH010000011.1:0-11797 GCA_036310185.1 Lachnospiraceae bacterium
AGTTGGAGCGTTGGGGGCGGTGTTTTTTTGTATATATAACCGGATTGAACAGTTTTTAATTAAAAAGGGCATAAAGTCGATAATTCAGCAGACTTTACACCCTGGTGTCTATAGTATCATGAATAGTTACAGATATTAATCTTCATTACATAATGCTTCATAGTATATACGGCCTGATGAAAACTCAGGCTATTTTCATATTTATCAAAAAAGGAGAGGCTCCCATGAAACGATTTTTGGACTGTACCGGGAATTACCATGGAATACATCAAAGAACTGGTATCGTATGTCCACCAGCTGGGAAAACTGACATTGACTGCCATTGGAACTTCACAGGAGGGCGCTGATACGGATACCATAAAAGAAATTGCGCTCATGTGTAAAATGACAGGTACGGATCTGCATCATCTTGGCGATGCCGGTTATGGCGGAATGGAGCTTCCGGAAAATATTCTGGAATATGGAAAAGTAATTTGCCGCATTTGTCATACGTATCACCGTATGTCCGTGTCAGTTGGGAGATGAGATTTGGTACAGACAAAAGGAAAGAATACAGGTTTTCCCGTATAAATTAAAACATTTGGAAAAAGCCGTATAAGATAAAAAACAGACAGAAGAGCCGGACTGAAAGAAACGCAAAAAATCACGGGAATGGAGAATCCTATGAATAGTATAAAAGAACAAAATCAATTGATCCGAATTCGAAAAAGGGCGATTCTGGCGTTAAAAATCGGCGTAGGCAGCAGTGCTGCCATTTATATTGCCACTGCATTGAATCTTCAGTTTGCCACGTCTGCGGGAATCGTTGCCCTTCTGACTCTTGTAACGACAAAGTGGGAAACCCTGCGCATCACAGGGTTCCGCATGGTCAGTTTTCTGATCTCTGTGGCATTGTCCTGGGTTATTTTTCAGCATATTCCAAGTCAGTGGTTTGCCTATGGGATTTATATTGTACTGATTGAATTTTTGCTGATGTCCCTGAACTGGCAGTCCACCATATCAGTAAATGCCGTTATCGGAACCCATTTTCTGACGACCCATGACTTCAGTCTGGCATTTATTCAGAATGAATTTCTTATTGTACTGATCGGTTCGGTTATTGCCATAATTTTGAATCTGTTTCAGAACAACAACCGAAATGAGAAAAAGCTGGTGGAATATATGCGCCACACAGAACAGGAATTTAAGGATATTCTGCTGGAAGTTGCAGCCTATCTGAGGAAGAATCCCACCGGGAAAAAGGTATGGGGAGATATCGATATTCTGGAGCAGCATCTGGATGAATTTGTGGAGATGGCATTTGAATATGAACGAAATACGTTTCGCAGGCATACAAATTATTATGTACACTATTTTCATATGCGTGAAAATCAATGTGAAGTTCTGAGCAATCTGCATGCGGAACTGAAAAAAATCCGTCTGATACCGGTGCAGGCCAATATGGTGGCTGATTTTATACAGTATCTGGCGGAGCGGGTAAACGAGATGAATGACCCGAAACCGCAGCTGGAACGGCTGTATCAGCTGCTGGAAGATTTGCGCCAGGAAGAGATGCCCGGGACAAGGGAAGAGTTTGAAAGCCGCGCCATTTTATATCATGTTCTTCTCGATCTGGAGGACTTTCTCAATTACAAGCGTCGGTTTATTGAAGAATTGGATGACGACCATTTTGAAATATATTGGGAAAAAGAGGTATCCGGCAGATAATTTTCGTAAAATAATGCTATTGCATTAACCCCTTCCGTAATGTAGAATGGTCTGGTATTAAAGTGGAATAACAATAGGATAATGGTAAAATGCAGGATTGCACCCAATGAAAAGCGGGTTCGGACTTTGTGTTGGTTAAAGGAGTATATTATGTGTGGAATAGTAGGTTTTATAGGAACGGAGGCAGCAGCGCCGATTCTTTTAAACGGGCTGGCAAAACTGGAATATCGCGGATATGATTCTGCCGGAATCGCAGTCCGCAACGAAAAAACTGGAAAAATTGAGGTTGTAAAGGCGAAAGGCCGTTTGAAAACATTGATTGAAAAGACGGATAACGGTCAGGCAGTGGCAGGCAGCTGTGGTGTGGGACACACCCGCTGGGCGACCCACGGAGAACCTTCTGAAAAGAACGCGCATCCTCACTGTACAGAGGATAAAAGTATTGTGCTGGTACATAACGGAATTATCGAAAATTATCAGGAACTGAAAGAAAAACTTCAGAAAGCCGGATATACTTTTTATTCTCAGACCGATACAGAAGTAGCAACAAAACTGATTGATTATTATTATAAAAAAACAGGAGAACCGCTGGAAGCTATTTCCCGCGTGATGCTTCGTGTCAGAGGTTCCTATGCATTCGGAATCATGTTTCATGATTATCCGGGCAAGATATTTGCAGCCCGCAAGGACAGTCCGCTGATTATCGGTAAAAATGAAAACGGATGTCTGATCGCATCGGATGTACCGGCAATTCTGGATAAAACAAGAAATGTATATTACATCGGAAACCTGGAGATCGCAGAATTATCCCAGGAAGAAATTCACTTTTATAACATAGACCGTGAAGAAATCGAAAAAGAGATGGTGACAATCAAGTGGGATGCAGAGGCTGCTGAAAAAGGCGGATACGAGCATTTTATGCTGAAAGAGATTCACGAACAGCCAAAGGCAGTACAGGATACCATCGGTGCTTATGTAAAAGACAGTACGATCGATTTTTCCGAAGTGGGCATATCCGATGAAGCGCTGAGCAGTCTGGAACGTATCTATATTGTGGCCTGCGGTTCTGCATATCACGTAGGTATCGTTGCAAAATATGTGATTGAAGAACTGACGGATATTGCAGTAGAGGTGGATGTGGCCAGTGAGTTCCGCTACCGCAATCCGAAACTTGCGAAAAATTCCATGGTCATTGTGGTTTCCCAGTCCGGTGAGACCGCAGACAGTCTGGCAGCGCTGCGTCTGGCAAAAGAAAAAGATGTGCCGGTTCTTGGTGTGGTCAATGTGGTTGGATCAAGCATTGCCCGTGAAAGTGACTATATCCTTTATACCTATGCCGGTCCGGAAATATCAGTAGCGACCACAAAAGCATACAGCACTCAGCTGATCGCCATGTATCTGCTGGCTATCCAGGCGGGTAAAGTACAGGGCAGAATCGATGAAAAACGTTATGGGGAGCTGCTGGAGGAGATGAATACCCTTCCTGCAAAAATCCAGCGTGTTCTGGACGATAAAGAGCGTATCCAGTGGTTTGCTTCAAAATACGCCAACTCCCGCGATATCTTCTTTATCGGAAGAGGAATTGACTATGCAATCAGTCTGGAAGGCAGCCTGAAAATGAAAGAAATCAGCTACATTCATTCGGAAGCATATGCAGCCGGAGAGTTAAAACATGGAACCATCAGTCTGATTGAAGAAGGAACACTGGTGATCGGCGTGGTAACCCAGAAAGCACTGTTTGAGAAAACAATCAGCAATATGGTAGAAGTAAAGAGCCGTGGTGCTTACCTGATGGGGCTTACCAACTATGGCAATTACAATATTGAAGATACTGCAGATTTCTCTGTTTATGTGCCGAAGACAGAACAGTATTTTACCACAAGTCTGGCGATTGTACCGCTTCAGTTAATGGGCTATTATGTCAGTGTGGCAAAAGGTCTCAACGTGGATAAACCGCGAAATCTGGCAAAATCAGTTACGGTTGAATAATTACGATCATATAAAACAATGGGGGATGCGAATGCATCCCCCATAACTATTTTCTGCATATAATTTCGAAAGATTAACCCATTGTTACTTCCTGAGTCGGTGCCGGGCCCACTACCTGGCTGGTACTGTAATATACAATAACCGGATAACCAATTTCCATGGCGTCAAATACTTTTCCGGCCGCCTCAGTCGGTGTATTGATACAGCCGTGAGAGCCATTGGTCAGATATTCGCTTGCATTATATTCGCTTTCGGCTCGCCAGGATGCATCATGAATACCTACGTCATCGTTGAACGGAAGCCAGTATTTTACAGTAACCGGGAAAAGCTTGAATTCAGCATCTGCTTTTTTTCCATCGATTGCCCATACACTTCCGGATGGTGTGTCAAAGCCGGTTGAATGATTGCCGGTTACCACATTGGTTTCTACGATCAGCTGGCCGTTTTTGTAGCACCACATCTTTTGTTTTTCGATACAGATTTCCACATAAGTATCACCGATGTCGTTGACACCGCGGCTCATAGCTTTGTAGCGGTATACCGGCTCCATGGTACCGGAGGTACCGGAATTGATCGCTTCGATCAGTGCTGTTGTGGTGGCATCCTTATTGATAGCCCATCCGTAGTCACCGCCTTTTGCCAGTGTGATCGTAACACCGGAAGTGGTGGTAAACTGATGTGACAGACCAAAGGTATCGGTATCATATGCCATCTGCTTTACCCATTCGTATACCTGATTCTGATCAATAGTATAAGTTCCGTCTTCTGCCTGAACCAGCCAGGTTTTGAGAAGCGTACTGTCTACCGTATAAATGCGGTTATCACCCATATCATAAGTAATATTAACAGAGATTATTGCGTTCAGCTGGTTCATCTGTGCATTCAGCTGTTCATCTGTGCTGAAGACCGTTGGCTTTTCATAGAGATCAAGCGCTTCAAAATCAAGCTGTGTTTTGCCGGAATCAATGGCTTCGATGACTGCATCTTTTGTTTTTTCCCGGTTCAGAGTGTTTCCATATGTTTCCGGTGTGATACTGTAGCCGCTTTCGGTTTCCGCCAGCTCCGCATTGGTGGGAGCGGCTATGGAATCAGGATCAAAACATTCCAGCTTATCCAGAATCGTATCAACCTTGTTTTTATCATAAGTCATATTGGCGGAAACCTGGTAAGTATTGTCTTTGAACAGAGAAGTAAACCAGAGAAATGCTTTCTGTGATTCTTTTACCTTTTCGACTCCCTGATCGTCCACGTAGGTCATACCCAGTTCAGCTGCGGTGATAACTTCTGTTTTTTCGTCCCGCTCATGCAGTGTCAGGCTGTATTCCAGAATATTTTCCTGCAGCATAAGTTTGACTTCATCCACGGTCATTTTTTCGCAGTTAATACCGTTAATCTGAGTACCGTAGAAAAAGCGAGTTTTGAAATAGAAACAGAAAGCACTATAGACAGCGCCGATCATGAGCAGAAAAAGTAAAACTGTAATCGTAATCTTTCCCGCCTTGCTTTTCAAAAATTTCATTGTGCATCAACCCTTTTTCTTTTTTTAAGTAATTATTTTCCCCGTCAAATTTCAGTATAGCATTTTCGTCTGATTTGGTAAAGTGAAAATGCGGGGAACCGGCAGCGAAAAATAAATTGGAAAATGGGGGAAAACGAGCAAAAATCCCTTGACAACATCAGGGAATGGATGTAATGTATTGTTCGAATAAAACAACAGAAATGCTTACCTTTATTCAGAGTGGTGGAGATACAAAGGATCTGAGAAGCCACGGCAACCCCGTTTTAAAACGGAAGGTGCCAGCCTGAGCGGGGAAACCCGAACAATAAGGGGATTTGATGATGAAAAGTTGAGTCCGCCTTGGAGCGGGCTTTTTTTCATATAAAAAACCGGAAAATGATGCGGTAAGCATACCATGTAAAATATGGTCCTTGAGGGTATATTTTACAGGAATCTGCCCATGGGGTATGGATAATGGTGTACCCGTAGGGTATATCTTATGAAGAAACGCCCATGGGGTATGGATAATGGTGTACCTGAAGGGTATATCTTATGAAGAACCGCCTTTGGGGTACGGATAATGGTGTATCCGTAGGGTATATTTTATGAAGAACTGCCCATGGGGTATGGAGATGGTGTACCTGAAGGGTATATCTTATGCTGAACTGCCCTTGAAGGACGAAAAATGGTGTACCTGAAAGGTATACTTTGCAAAGAACCGCCCGTAAGGGCATGCTAAAGAAAAGGAGAAAAGTATGGAAAAAAGATTATTCACATCTGAATCTGTAACAGAAGGTCATCCGGATAAAATCTGTGATCAGATTTCGGATGCTATTCTGGATGAACTGATGCGTCAGGACCCAATGAGCCGTGTGGCATGTGAGACCTGTACAACCACCGGTCTTGTTATGGTCATGGGAGAAATTACGACAAATGCTTATGTTGACATTCAGAAAGTAGTACGTGACACTGTTCGTGAAATCGGTTACGACCGTGCAAAATATGGCTTTGACGCAGACACCTGCGGTGTAATCGTGACATTGGATGAGCAGTCTGCCGATATCGCCATGGGTGTAGACAAAGCTCTGGAAGCAAAGGAAAACACCATGTCTGATGAAGAACTGGAAGCGATCGGTGCTGGTGACCAGGGTATGATGTTTGGTTACGCAAGCAACGAGACTGAAGAATATATGCCATATCCGATCGCGCTGGCCCACAAACTGGCTCTGAAACTGACAGAGGTAAGAAAAAACGGTACTCTGGATTACTTAAGACCGGATGGAAAAACCCAGGTAACCGTGGAATATGACGAAAACGACAAACCGGCAAGACTGGATGCAGTCGTATTGTCCACCCAGCACAATCCGGATGTGACACAGGAACAGATTCACGCAGACATCAAAAAATATGTATTTGATCCGATCCTTCCGGCCGAGATGGTGGATGAAAATACAAAATTCTTTATTAACCCGACTGGTCGTTTCGTAATCGGCGGACCGCACGGCGACAGTGGTCTGACCGGACGTAAGATTATCGTAGATACTTACGGCGGATACGCTCGTCATGGCGGCGGTGCATTCTCCGGAAAGGACTGTACAAAAGTAGACCGTTCTGCAGCATACGCAGCACGTTATGTAGCGAAAAACATCGTAGCAGCAGGCATCGCAGATAAATGTGAGATTCAGTTATCCTATGCAATCGGTGTGGCACATCCGACATCTATTATGGTTGATACATTTGGAACCGGAAAAATGTCAGATACAAAGATTGTTGACATGATTCGCGAAAACTTTGACCTGAGACCGGCTGGAATCATCAAGATGCTGGACCTTCGCCGTCCGATCTACAAACAGACCGCAGCATACGGACACTTCGGACGCAATGATCTGGATCTTCCGTGGGAAAAACTGGATAAAGTAGAAACACTGAAAAAATATTTGTAATCAAAAGCATGAGGAGCGTTCACTTTCGTCAGGAGGTGAGCGCTTTTTTTCGACTATATTTCTGATCATAGAAATACAGATATACTTCTTTGTCTGAATCTGACATTCCCGATTTGGTAATGCGAGTGTACCAGCGCAGATAATCCTGATACATATAGAGGGCGGTTTTGTTGGTTACTTCAAAACGTCTGGCAATCTCCGTATGTGTTTTGCAATGGGTATAATGAATGATTATGGGCGGTGCCAGAAGATTGCTGGCCAGTGTATCAGCATCCGTCTCATCTTCAGGAGAAGAAGTGTTATGACCCAGCAAAATGTGCCCAAGTTCATGCATCAGCGAAAAACGAATACGACCATAAGAAACGGCAGCGTTATAATATATAGTATGATTGAGCAAAAACGAGTCGTGGCTGATCTGTTCACATGCCTGTTGTTTTTTGGTGGACAGGCGGTCATAAGGAATGCAGGGATAGCCATATTTTTGCAAAATAGACATGCAGTCAATGGGGAATGTGCGGATATTGCATGTGCGGTAAACTTCTAATATAATCTCATTAATTTTTTCGTGGTTCATTGATGTCTCTTCTTTCTTGCGCGAACGTTTGTTCGATTATAACATAGGGAAGGGAATAAGTAAAGAGATATAGAGATAAATAAGATAGTAGAGAAAGCGGAGTGGGGTATGCGATATATTGAGATTTACTTATATTAAAATTTATTTGGGCATGAGCATCTAAATTCAATAAAAACAGGAGTTTTGTCTGCTGGAATAGGCGGAAAAAGGCAGGGACGGGCATCTAAAAGAGGCAAAAACAGAGACTTTGTCTGTTTGCATTAGTATTAACTTGTTCTAAATTGGATTAAAAGTCTTTATAGCAATATGGAGATACCAGGAGTCAGGAATTTGTATAATCAAGGAATTGTAATACAATAAAAAGGAACGTAAGTCAGGGTTTCTGTCTATAGTCTGAAATATGAAAAACGTATAAGAAAAAAGCAAAATTATGGGAATCTGGATATCAAAAAAGAAAAAAGGCACCGAATCCTTGAAAACAAGTTTCAAGGACGGTGCCTGTGTTAATCATCTGAAAGCAGCGTACGAATCAGTTCCTGTTTCTGCTCTGCGGTCAGTTTTCGTCCGTTCCGGGCAAGCAAAAGGTTCATGTCATCAAAGGAAACTGTATTCGGAGGGGGCGCTGCTTTGGATTCTTCTGAAGTATGTCCAAGCAGTGTGTTCATATCAATATGAAAATAGGACGCAATCTTACCCAGTGTTTCAAAATCCGGCTCCCGTTCCCCGCGCTCATACATGCTGACAGAACTTCTTGAAAGCTCTAAAATATCGGCTAATTCGGACTGTGACAGATGCTGTTCTTTCCGAAGTTGTCTTAATATCTTATCAAAACCATTCATAAAAAATCCTCCTAAGCGAGTCTTCTTTTTTCTCTGAAAAGAATAACACAAAATGCTGTTTTTGTAAAATGAGTTGACACAGATCGTGCTAAATAAAAGATAGGTTTGGTGTCGAATAAAAGTGTTTTATAACTTTAAAATACACAAAAAGTGATATTTTCAAACAAAATGACACAAAAAGTAGAAAAAAGCTTGGCACAGAACAAATGTTCGTGATATAAAAGAGTCAGGCGAGATATCTTAAGATGCATCGTCTCGACAGAAACATCACGGAAGGAAACCGCGGATACGGAAGTGATGAAGGAATGATATCATTGGGAGAATCTTGTAATGGAGATTTATGGATTTTCAATACAAAATAAAATTTTTTTAAGATAAAATGACACGAAATGTATCAATTCAAAAAGGAGAGAATGAAAATGACACAAACAGTACAAATCATCCCGGAACAGCAGGGAAAAATGCCGAAAATTTTATATGAGAACAAAGAAAAACGAAATGCCTATACGAAGCATTTTGTAACAGAAGGACACGGCGGAGTTGTTGCCGTATACCCGCATCCGGTACATTATGAAGAAAACGGAGCGTGGAAAGAAATTGATAACCGTCTGGAGGAGGAAGAGACAGGTGAATCCGGTTATCAAAATAAAGCCGGAGCTATAAAAGTAAAGTTTGCAAAAAACAGTAATTCTAAAAAACTGGTGACAATTCAGAAAGGCGTCAGAAAACTTTCCTGGTCTTTTCTGCCGGCGCAGAAACAGGAAACAGAGAAAAAAGAATTTACTGTAATGAAAGTATCTGAGATGGAATCCGTGACAGTGGAGACAGCCACAGAGGAATCTAAAATAGTGAAATCCGAGACAACGGAATCAATTACAGCAGAAACTTCAGTTTCAAACAGTGGCCGGGAAGAAGAAAACCGGAAAAAAATGGGTGTATCCTATGCCAGAAGCGGTGGTTACTATGAGGACATCGTTCCGGGAATGGATCTGCGCTATAGCCTGAAAGGAGAGATGCTGAAAGAAGAAGTAGTCTTAAAAACAGCAGAGGCTGCAAAAACACCGGTTGCCTTTTCTATTACACACAAAAATCTGTGTGCTGCTCAGAAAGAAGACGGCACGATTTGTTTTGCAGGTGAAGACGGAGAAGAAGTGTACCGCCTGTCTGTACCGTGTATGTATGATGCCGAAGGTGCTTACAGCGGTGATATCCGATATGAACTGCAGACAGATGGTGAGACCAGTACGGTCACCCTTGTACCGGATGAAGCATGGCTGGCCGATGAGAACAGAGTGTATCCGGTAGTGCTGGATCCGAATGTGGAGACTACGAAGAAATCCACGGAAATTGCGGACACTTTTATCCGTGAAAAATATCCAGACAGTTCTGTGGTAGCAAATTATGGATCTTTTTATGTGGGGAATAACAGTGATTATGGAAAGTGCCGTGCGTTCCTTAAGTTCCGGACACTGCCGACAATTCCGGTAGGAGCTGTCATCTATAATGCAAAAATATATGCATGGCAGTATAAATATTCTACTTATGGCGAGAGCAGCTTTTACATCAATGCCCATAAGGTAACTGGCAGCTGGGAGACAGGATCTGCCACATGGGACAACTGCCCGAGTTACGAATCCATTGTTCAGGATTACGTTAAGGTAGAAGAAGTGGAATCCAATGGTGTGATTAACGTAACACCGAGAGGCTTTAATGTCACGAAGCTGGTCCGTGAATGGTACAACACAGGTGTAAATCACGGTATTATGCTCAAAATGGCGGATGAGAGCATTCAGGCCGAAGCTGTTTTCCTCACATCCGATTATCCGAGCGACAATGCTTATGGAATCACATCAGAACAGTTCCCGACCGGTGTATTTTATTACCGTGATGCGAACGGTCTGGAAGATTACTATAGCTACCACACTCAGTCAGTGGGCAGAGCCGGTACCGGATACGTCAATGACTTTAATGGTAATCTGGTGTTTGTTCACGAGGATATGGCCACATCGGGAAAACGCATGCCGGTAAAAGTAAACCATGTGTATAATCTGGGAAGAAGAACAGAAGGAACAAGGTTCGGCTGGGGATGGAGATTGTCTGCCTGTCAGGAACTGAAGACCAGCGATAAAACTGATTTCCCATATGAATATATTGATGGAGACGGAACCTCTCACTACTTTTATAAAGATACGGATGATGGAAATAAGCTGAAAGACGAAAATGGTCTTGGTTACGTGATCACGCAGGAATCATCCAGTGATACAGAGGCGTACCGTATCATTGAAACAAAAGACAAATATCAGATGATCTTTGCCCAGGACGGATTTTTAAGGAAAGAAAAAGATCCAAATGGAAACACCATCACCTATACGTATGCCAGAGATACATATGGTCTGCATTTATCGAAAATTACGGATCCAACCGGAGCGGAGATTACACTTGAGTATGATAAAAATCATCTGGTACGTATGACCGACCCGGCAGGAAGAGTGACTTCTTATACCTATGAAGCACAGAGTGATGAACTGGAAACATATCCAAAGCGAATCGATACGATCACTTACCCGGATGGAAAAGTGACAACATTTGATTATGATACAGACGCGAAAACATCGGCAGGAGCAGCAGACCGGAACAAACTGATTTCTGTGCGTGCAGCCGACGGATATGAGATCAATTACGAATATGTCACAGATTATACCGTGCAGCGAGTTAGCCGGATTACAGAAAAAAATGGAGATTCGATTGGCCAGGAACTGAAGATTTCTTACAAAAACGGAAATACCACTGTTTTTGAAGAATGTGGATTGGATGGTGATGTGGATGCGGCAGATGATAATCGTACTTGCACCTATCAGTTTGACAACAACGGAAGGCCGGTCTGCGTCATCAACAATGACGGAACAGCAGAAAGTTTCGGCTATTATTCCGAAGGGGCAAAAAATAATAAGCTGAGCAAGTCTGGCTCTACCCAGAAGACAATCGTAAACCATATGCGAAATATCCGCATTGAAAGAGCATTAAACCACTGGACCACATGCGGCGGTGATACCGCAGCAGTAGAACGTACGGAAGAAAAAGGTTATATCGGCACCTGTTCCGCAAAGATCATAAAGACAGGGAAACGCTGATTAATTAGCATTATTCCCAACATTATCCCTTTTTGTCAAGTTTTCAGTAATCCAGTGGGCATATCACTGGTCACTTCCGGGCTATAACCCTTTATTTTGGAGTGTTTTCCTTAAAT
>JAXJSH010000012.1:0-12837 GCA_036310185.1 Lachnospiraceae bacterium
ATAAAGAGCGGATATTTGGTGGGATTTATGGCAATGGTTTTCTCGTAAAGATTACAGAGGCCAGTAAGAAATTTATGCCGGATAGCGAACCTGAACCACCATATGAAGGTGCAAAACCTATGTTACCAGTAACCATTTTGGATGATAGAACTGCATTGCAAAATATGGTGGAAGAAATGTATCCGGAATTGCCGGAGAGAAAACCCAAAAAGAAAAAAGTATAAATTGTGGAAAGTCACTCTGTTTATAAAGGTGTATAGAGAGGGGAATGAACTCCAATTTTAATATTTCAGAAACATTTCTCAAAAATTTCAAAAACATACCGCTTATATACTACTGCCATACTCAAAAAAACAAATTGAAAGAGGTAAGATTATGAATAACAGTGATCAGAAATTTATGGCAGAAAAGATTCGTTCAGAGTACATTGAAAAGAAAAGCACGGAACTGGACGTGCTACGTAATCTGGACGCAAAAGTGAAACGTCCGGCGAATGTATTTGCAGGTGTTTTTGGTACAGTCAGCGCTCTGGTAATGGGCAGCGGAATGAGCCTTGCAATGACCAATCTGGGTCAGACTCTGAATATTTCCAATCCAATGACAGTTGGTGTTGTGATCGGGCTGGTCGGTATGGGTATGGCTGCATTGACTTATCCCATCTACAAAAAGATCCTAAACAGCCGCAGAAAGAAATATGCTGCTGAAATTATGAAACTCAGTGACAGAATTGTTGATGAACGGTAGATCGGAGGGTATGAAAATGAGTGAATATAAATTGAAGACCGGTAAAGTTGGAGAAGCTGTCGTTGGGGCATATAAGAAAATCGAAAATGCTGTTGTTGGTGGTTATAAAGAAATTGAGAATAAGTTCAGCGATAAATTTCTGAATGAAGATGGAACCCTGAAAACAGGCAAAGCAGGTCAGACAGTGGTAAGGGGTTATAAAAAAATCGAAGATGGGATTGTAGGCGGTTACAAAAAGATGGAAGATGGTGTTGTAAGCGGTTATAAGAAAATAGAAAATTCTTTTGTGGAAACCTTTCTGGAAAAAGTGGAGGATGATTCGGATCATGCCCAGTAAAACAAACCCGAAGACCGGGAAATATGCATAACCTCATTTTTATGATTTAAGGCGGATCTGGCAGAAAAACAGGGATCAGGAATGTGCTGACAGGCATGGTAAAATAGATATAATTGCAGGCGTGAAATACAAAGTAAATGGATTGCGGGCAGAATGAGCATCTGCCTGCAAAATTTTTATTTGCAGACAGTCAAAATACAAACATAACTTTAACATTTTCATGTTACAATGAAAAAAATGAAAAAAGAAATGGAGAATGGACATGTTTCAGATATTAGTTGTAGAAGACGATCAGGATCTTAATCGCACTGTCTGTGCATTTTTGAACGGGTCAGGATATAAAGCTACGGGATGCTGCAGCGCTGCAGATGCATATAATTCCATGTATGAAAACATGTTTGACCTGATTGTGTCCGATATTATGATGCCGGGAATTGACGGTTTTGAATTTGCTGAAAATGTAAGAATGCTCGACGAAAATATTCCGATTTTGTTTATGACTGCAAAGGATGATTTCGCTTCCAAACAGCGTGGTTTTCGCATTGGTGTGGATGATTACATGGTCAAGCCTGTCAATCTGGATGAATTGTTCCTGCGTATCGGAGCACTTCTGCGAAGGGCAAAGATCGCATCTTCCCGTAAACTGGAGGTGGGAAAATTCAGGATGGATGTGGACGAATATACGGCAGAGCTTGACGGAGAGGAGATCAGTCTGACAAACCGGGAATTTAATATTTTGTATAAACTGTTGTCCTATCCAAAGAAAACATTCACCCGTCAACAGCTCATGGATGAGTTCTGGGACCCGAATACGGAAACGGCGCCAAGAGCGGTAGATGTCTATATGACCAAACTGAGAAGCAAGCTGGCAGCATGTGACGATTTTGAAATCAGGACAGTTCATGGTTTAGGATATAAGGCGGTGATCAAATGAGGCGCATTCTGAGAGCAGTTATACGCTATCTGACATTTTTTCTGTTGGTGGCATTTCTTGTAACCTGCTGTGTAACCCTGTTTACCGTTACATTAACAGAAAGTCTTGGCGTTACGCTAACCGGGGAAAATCTGAATACTGCTGCAAAACTGACTTTTGCAAATGTGATAGGTCTCAGCCTGCTGTTTATGTTCATCGATGTGCTTCGCCGGAAATTGACTGTTGAAAGAAGCGTAAGAAGTATCACAGACGCAGCCAGAAAAATGGTAGCCGGAGATTTTTCTGTAAGAGTGAATCGTGTCAGCAAATTTGGCTACGATGAGAGCTTTAACGAGATCATTGACTGCTTTAATCAGATGGCACAGGAATTAGCTGGCGTGGAAACGCTGAGAACAGATTTCATTTCCAATGTGTCCCATGAAATGAAAACACCTTTGGCAGTGATTCAGAATTACGGAACGCTATTGCAGGCGCCTGATCTGTCGGAGGAAAAACGGATGGAATTCGCCCAGGGGGTTACCAACGGTTCCAGACGTCTGGCAGACATGGTGACAAATATTCTGAAACTGAATAAACTGGAAAATCAGAAAATATATCCCAACACAGAGGAATATGACTTAGGTGAGCAGTTATGCGAGTCTTTGCTGCAATACGAAAATATCTGGGAAGAGAAAGGTATTGAGATAGAAACGGATATTGCCGAAGGAATCTCTGTTTATGCAGACAGGGAGCTGCTTGCCCTTGTTTGGAATAATCTGCTTTCCAATGCCTTTAAGTTTACGCCGAAAGGCGGAACCGTCTTTATTTCCATGAAAGCATCAAATGATGACGTTATCGTGAAAGTGCAGGATACCGGATGTGGAATGTCTGCCGAAACAGGTTCGCACATTTTTGACAAATTCTATCAGGGAGATACCTCTCATGCCGCACAGGGCAATGGCCTGGGACTGGCATTGGTAAAACGGGTAGTAGACATTCTGCATGGTCAAATCAGTGTGGAAAGTGCACTTGGAAAAGGAACTGCATTTACGGTAACACTTGGGAGAAAAGGATGAAGAATTACGATTCCAAAACAGAGTGTGAGCTAAAAAAGATAGAAAAGTGTTAATGTGTATGCAAAAACAAAATCAGGAGGAAAGACATGGAAAGCAATGAAAATAAGGAAATATTTCAATACACATATTCTGCAAAGGAACAGGAAGAACTGCGAAGGATACGAAGCAAGTATATGCCGAAGGAAGAAACAAAAATGGAGCAGCTGCGTCGTCTGGATGCAAGCGTCTCTCAAAAAGCAACCATGCTGTCATTGCTCGTCGGGCTGGCGGGAACTTTGGTTCTTGGACTGGGTATGAGTCTTGCTATGACTGAGTTGGGGACAATGTTTGGTAAAATGGCGATGGCGGCAGGCTGTATCGTCGGAGTTATTGGCATCGGGTTAATAGCGATTGCCTATCCCTTATATAATCGGGTGCTTAAGAAAGAGAGGGAAAGGATTGCGCCGGAGATTCTTCGATTGACAGATGAACTGATGAAATAGGGGTTAAAACACATTTTAGAAAATGGTTTTTGGTCAAAAACACGGATGGAGGTAAAAATATCATGTATGAACTGATACAGGTTTCAGATACCAGTTATTATATTCAAAGTCCTGCAAAAATCGGACTTGTGAAGCTAAATGACGTCGAAATGTCCTGCGATTTTGCCTGCTGGTTGAATATGGCCGGAAGTTTCAGTCAAACATTTATTTATCATGTCCTGAAGTGCCTGTATTCCAGATACTCCACAAATTTTGTTACCGCAATGGGGGCAGTTTTCATATCTTTTACAACAAACCCTATTTGTCGGTAAGCGTCCACATCCAGACTTTTACTGACAATACGATAGGGAACCCGTTTTAAAATAAGTTCCGGTAAAATGCTGACTCCTAACCCGCTTTCGACCATGGACATTACAGCGTAGTCATCCCAGGTAGTAAAGCGGACATCCGGTTTTAAATTATTTCGTTCGAACAGTTCGGAAATCTCCGCCCGGGCACCCTTTTCCAGCAGCATAAAAGGTTTCCGGCATAGTTCTCTTAAAGGAAAAACTGCCTGCCCGGCTAACGGGTGGTCCGCCGGAATGATTGCTTTCAGTTCATCTTTTTCCAGAAAAATGCAGTCCAGCTCAGCGCTTGCCGGCAATCGCAAAAAGCCGCAGTCAACCCGTCCTTCCAGAATCCATTCTTCGATTTCGGTGTAATCGCCTAATAAAAGTTCATACTCAATTCCTGGATAATCCTTTTGAAATGCTTTGATGATATTGGGCAGCCAGTGAGTTGCCACACTTGAAAATGTGCCGATCCGTATTAAACCCGTTTCTAATCCGTGGATGGAATCAATCTGCATCTGCATTTTGTCGTATGCTTCGCAGACGCTTTTTGCATAAGGGAGAATTTTCAAGCCGTCTGAAGTAAGTTTTAATCCGGACTTACTGCGTTCTAATAAAGTCACATTCCACTCGTTTTCCAGATCGCCGATCATTCTGCTGATTCCGGATTGGGAATATCCAAGAGCATCGGCGGCTTTTGTAAAGCTTTCCAATTCAATTGTCTTAATCAAGGCCTTGTATTTCTGTATATTCATATTTTATTCCACTGCTCCAATATCTGATTTTCTCATGGTGATTATGATAAACATTCGTTTTTGTAATTATATTTTGTATGATAAACTAACAATATAAATTTTTCAAGGAGCGTAGTTATGAAATCGCCGTATATCAGTTACATATTAGCTTTACTTTTATTTGGATCCAATGGAATAATTGCAAGCTGCATTGATTTATCCAGCGCAGAAATTGTCCTGTACAGGACTTTTATTGGTTCCTTGCTGCTGGCAGTACTTTTTCTGGCAGCCGGGAATCAGTGGACGTTTTATAAGAATAAAAAGCATTTTTTCTATCTGGCACTTTCGGGTGCAGCAATGGGATTGAGCTGGATGTTTCTTTATGAAGCTTATAATCAGATAGGGGTCAGTGTGTCATCCCTGCTTTATTATTGCGGGCCGGTCATCGTCATGGCCATTGCGCCTTTTGCTTTTAAAGAAAAGCTCACGAAGCGAAAGCTGATTGGTTTTCTTGCGGTTTTAATCGGTATTGTTCTGGTAAATGGAAATCTTTCAAATGGAGGAGCAAACTTTTTCGGTATATTTTGTGGCCTGATGTCTGCAGTTATGTACTCGTTCATGGTTATCTTCAATAAAAAAGCAAAAAGTATTTCCGGCCTTGAAAATTCATTGCTTCAACTGGCGATCAGTTGTGTGACAGTAGCGTTATTTACTTTGTGGAAAGGAACTTTTTCCTTTTATATACCGCAGGACAGCATATTTCCGCTTCTGTTTTTGGGGCTGGTTAATACGGGAATCGGATGTTATCTGTATTTTTCCAGGTTAGAAAAGATTCCGGTTCAAAGTGTTTCCGTTTTAGGATATCTTGAGCCTTTGTCGGCGGTATTTCTCTCGGTGATCGTTTTAAGGGAAACGATGGATTTTGTACAGGTGACCGGGGCGGTACTTGTGCTTGGCGGGGCTGTTTATTCGGAGTTTAATTGAATCTGCCGGTCAAAAATCCTGTTTAGTAAAATATAAAAAATCTCTGTTGTTCTGCTGCAGAATGACGGAGATTTTTAACATTTTGCAGCATTAATAAAAGCAGCATTTTCTGGCTGCGGAAGTGTGGAAAACAGGAAAATAAAAAATATTGGATGTTTTAGAGCATTATAACAGCAAAAGTTATAGCCCTCACAGCGGTCAATATGATAAAATGGAGAAGCAGTGAAGTATCAGGAAAAAGCAATCGACTTACAGAATAAAATTTGCAGGGAGACAGAACACAAATGAAACTACTCTTTAAACAACGATTTTTTTCATGGTTTGACAGCTATGACATCTACGATGAAACCGGTAAACCGGTATATACTGTAAAAGGTCAGCTTTCATGGGGGCATTGTCTGAAAATCTACGATGCATTCGGAAACGAAATCGGTACGGTCAAGGAACGGATTTTAACTTTTCTTCCCAAATTTGAAATATATCTGGGCAATAATTATATTGGATGCATCAGCAAGGAATTCACTTTTTTTAAACCCAAATTCAATATTGATTACAATGGCTGGCATATTGAGGGTGATTTTTTTGAGTGGGATTACAGGATTCTGAATATGTCCGGTCAGTGCATTGCTGAAATATCAAAGCAGCTTTTCAAGTGGACAGACACTTATGTCATAGATGTATATAATCCCCAGGATGCATTAGGCGCACTTATGCTGGTGCTTGCGATTGATGCGGAAAAGTGTTCGAGAGATTAGCTGTATATGTGTATCCCCAGCCGGTTTTCATACCACAAAATCAGAGCTTGCAGACGCTCCGCTTATTGAGGAATTTCCTATGGCTCTGGAATGCAGGGTAATCAGCTGGGACAAAGACACCTGCCCTCTGGCAGGCGGCAGAAAGGCGAAGACATGAATAAATATAATCGTATTTTTACAATTGTGGTGGATTCATTGGGCGTTGGTGCATTGGAAGATGCGGCTGACTATGGAGATGCAGGAACCGATACGCTGGGTCACATTTCTCAGAGCGTGGATCATTTTAAAATACCAAATCTTCAGAAGCTGGGCATGGCCAACTTACATCCGTTAAAACAGGCTGCACCTGTGGAAAGACCTTTGGGATATTACATGAAGCTGCACGAGGCAAGTACCGGTAAAGATACGATGACCGGGCATTGGGAGATGATGGGCCTTCACATCACAAAACCATTCAAAACATTTACTGAAACAGGATTTCCCAAAGAACTTCTGGATGAACTGTCAGCAAGAACCGGCCGAACCATCATCGGAAACAAAAGCGCCAGTGGTACAGAAATCCTGGATGAACTGGGAGAGGAAGAGATTGGGACAGGTCATATGATCGTATATACATCTGCCGATTCCGTATTACAGATTTGTGGAAATGAGGACACCTTCGGGCTGGAGGAACTCTATCGCTGCTGTGAGATCGCCCGGGAGATCACGATGAAGGACGAATGGAAGGTTGGACGTGTCATTGCGAGGCCTTATGTTGGTAAGAAAAAAGGTGAATTCAAAAGAACCAGCAACCGTCACGACTACGCACTCAAACCCTATGGAAAAACAGCGCTCAATGCATTAAAAGATGCCGGGCTGGATGTGATTTCCGTAGGAAAAATATTTGATATTTTTGATGGGGAAGGTCTTACCGAATCCAACAAATCCAAAAGTTCCGTTCACGGTATGGAACAGACCATAGAAATAGCAAAGAGAGAATTTCATGGACTGTGCTATGTGAATCTGGTGGATTTTGATGCGCTGTGGGGGCATCGCCGTAATGTGGAAGGATACGCGCAGGAACTGGAAAAATTCGATGAAAAGCTGGGTGAACTGCTGAAACTGTTAAAAGCGGATGATTTGCTGATAATCACTGCGGATCATGGAAACGACCCGACCCATACGGGAACGGATCATACGAGAGAAAAAGTTCCGTTTCTTGCATATTCACCTTCTATGAAAGGACATGGCCGCTTGGAAGATATGCAGACATTTGCCGTGGTCGGGGCGACTATTGCGGATAATTTCGGGATTCCGATGCCGGAAGGGACCATTGGAAGTTCTGTTCTTGAAAAATTAGTATAAGATGGCTGCAGCGTTATGAATAGAATGAAAGTCTGGCTTTAACGAATAAATATACTCTGGTATTTTGTGAATGGCACATGCTGAATCATTCTATTTTTTGAATGATATCTTCTGAAGCAGCAGTTACAATGTATAAATTTGGGGTAAGGAACGAGGAAAGTTATGGAGAAAAGAGATGTTTTGAAAATTGTTGATCATACGTTGCTCTCTCAGACCGCAGCCTGGGATGAAATCCGTCAGATTCTGGACGATGCAATGAAATATAAAACCGCATCCGCCTGTATTCCGGCATCCTATGTAAAACAGGCAGCAGAATATGTAAATGGAAAACTGCCCATCTGTACCGTGATCGGTTTTCCGAACGGATATAGCACAACGGCGGCAAAAGTTTTTGAAACGAAAGATGCGATTGCAAACGGAGCAGATGAAATCGATATGGTGATAAACGTGGGTTATCTTAAAGACAGGAGATATCAGGAAATCGAAGAGGAGATTCGTCAGATCCATGAAGCCTGCGGCGGCAGGATTTTAAAAGTAATCATTGAAACATGCCTTTTGACGGATGAGGAAAAAATCAAAATGTGCGAGATTGTGACAAACGCCGGAGCAGAATACATCAAGACTTCCACCGGATTTTCCACCGCAGGAGCCACCTTTGCAGATGTGGAACTTATGAAAAAACATATTGGAAAAAATGTGAAAGTAAAAGCGGCAGGCGGCATTTCTTCATTTGAAGATGCGGAGGAATTTATACGTCTTGGGGCGGACAGACTTGGTACGAGCAGATTAGTAAAGATTGTGAAAAACATCGGATAAAACAGGTGCCGATGGTGAATAAAGATTGACAGACGGAGGAGACAGATGAAATACGAGAATTATGTTTTTGACTTATATGGAACTTTGATCGACATTCATACGGATGAAGAGGACGAAAAAGCATGGGAGAAGATGACTTTATTTTATAAAGGGCAGGGGGCAGATTATACCCCGGAAGAGTTGAAGGAAAGCTATGAGCGTCTGGTAAAAGAAGAGTCAAAAAAAGTAAGTGAGATACAGGTAGATAAAGTTTTTGCTCAGATGTATGCAGAGAAAGGCGTAAAGGCAGACGACGGACTGGTGCTGGACACCTGTCACAAATTCAGAGAATATACGACGGAATATATCCGTCTCTATTCCGGGGCAGAAGAACTGCTGAAAAAATTAAAGGAAGCAGGAAAAAACGTATACCTTTTATCCAACGCCCAGCGGTCCTTTACAGAGCGTGAACTTGAGATGACAGGAATTAAATCTTATTTTGATGAGATTTTCATATCTTCTGATTTTGGTGTGAAGAAGCCTCAGAAAGAGTTTTTCAAGGTTCTGATGGAACGCTGCGGCATCAATCCGGCAGAAAGCATCATGATCGGAAACGATGAGACCTGTGATATACAGGGTGCGCAGACGGTGGGAATGGATACGCTCTATATTCATTCTAATATTTCACCGGAATACACGGGAAAAGTAAATCCGACCTATGTATTTTCAGAAATGCCGGATGATCTGACTGAGATTATAAAGTAAATGGCATCTTTTGAATAGCTGCAAATGAACTTATAAATGTCCGTGCAGAATTTAATCGTGCATTTTTATCTCCAATTACCTGAAACGGTGGTTGGAGATTTTTACTCTACAGAAAATATCTCCCATATGCCAAAAAACTCTCCGGACAAGGTGTGCACGGATTGTTTATAAGGTTTCTTCACGGTTGATTTTATATTGAAAAATGTCGTAATAGTTTTTTGCTTTGGAAAGAAGAAAAGAATAAAATCTAACTGTTCAGAAGGCGGCAGTAATTCTGTAAATGATACCTTCTGAATAGCCACAATAAATGAAAAAGCGAGGGAGAAATAGATATATGAATCAATTGCATTTGGCGGAAAAATTAATTTATCTCAGACATGAAAGAAAGATTACCCAGGAACAGCTTGCCGATTTTATCGGGGTGACCAAGGCATCGGTTTCCAAATATATGTGAAACTTGTTTGTCATGTGTTGGGTGAGGATAACATGAAACTGCATGGAGACAAATACTTTTATTGTCTGGAACAGTGGATTGATAAACTGCACCTTGGAGCTATGCTGCCCCGTCACAGAGAACTGGTGGCAAAAGATGCACTGCAGACACTTTCTCATCCGCTGTTTCAGGAGCTGGCTGGACGGGAGGATTTTATCCGATTACAGGAACAAATAAAAGACGTATGAATTATGAATGAAATTACAAAATTATATGGATTTTGATGAGTATATCATCTATAAACAAAAAAGATTGCAGACATCCCGGCAATGTCTGCAATCTTTTTTGTTCCTGCTTATTTCAGATTTTTACTTTCTTTATAATGCCCACACCGAGTGCACCCGGACCGATATGACAGGAAACGCTCAATGACAGCGGGCCATCGATCATTTCATAGCCCGGGAAGGCATCCATAATTTCTCTGCGCCAGATTTCGGATTCTGCCGGATCTCCCGTATAAGCCATACCAAGGTAAAGCTCATCTTTTACATCGGCAAAGCGGGTATCCAGATCATGAGCAATGGCTTTTAACATGGTACGCTTGGCGGCTTTCCAACCGCGTACTTTTGCATATGCATCCAGCTTTTCCCCCTGGATCTGCAGAACCGGCTTGATATTTAGCACGGCACCAAGGGCAGCGCCCGCAGGCGTTACGCGTCCGCCCTTCTTCAGGTATTTTAAAGTATCTACGGTAATGTAGATGGAAGCCTCCAGTTTTTCCGCTTCCAGTATTTCCCTGATTTCCGCAGCTGTTTTTCCGGCATCGCGCAGATGCATGGCATCCAGAACGGATGATTTTTGTGTGACAGAAATTCGCTGATTATCGACTACCTGTACCCGGCCGTCATATTCCTGTGCCAGAACCAGAGCGGTCTGAAGAGAGTTGCTCAGTCCGCTGGACATGGGAATATGTACGATTTCATCATAATCTTTTAACAGGGAGTTCCAGAGTGCCATCACATCACCCGGCGAAGGCTGAGAAGTGGAGATATCTGCATCTTCCCCAAGTTTCTGATAGAATTCTTCCTGACTCAGATTGATGTCTTCCAGATAAGGCTCTCCATCAATGGAAAAAGGCATTGGAACCACAGAAATGCCCATCTCTTTCCCTTTTTGTTGCGTAATACCGCTGTTACTGTCAGTAACAATAGCTATTTTATTCAAATTCTATACCCCGTTTCTCAAGTAAAAATTGTTGCGAACTAACATTACAACAATTATATCAAATTGAAGTAAAGTGTCAATGGAAATGATTTCAGGAGAAACAGTAAGTGTTAAAAATATTGATTAAAATGTAAAATATAGTTGACAAAATGTAAAAAGAGTAGTATATTCTAAGCAAGCAAAGAGAAATGAACGATAAGATGAGGATTCATAAAGTTATAACACATCTTTGCATGAGTCAATTTCATTTGCGAATATTTTAATTTAAGGAGAACGGATAATATGAGTACAGCAATGTTGGCGGGAGTCATCTGCGGAGTCCTGGTAGGCTTGGTATTGGTAGTAATTATTTTAAAGTGGGTGAGAGGGGATGGTTCGAAAAAGTGTAAATTTGATGAACGGCAGGAACTTGTGCGTGGAACCAGTTTCAAATATGGTTTTTTTGCACTGATTATTTACAATGGAGCGTACATATTGGCATCTATGGCTTTAGAGAAGCTGCCGTTTGATACTGCAACAGGAATGTTTTTCGGTATCTGTATTGGGGTGATGGTATTTGCTGCTTACGGTATCTGGCATGACGGATATCTGGCATTAAATGAAAAGCCGGCACGTGTTATGATCGCATTTGCACTGATCGGTATCATTAATCTTGCTTTGGGAATCCGCAGTTTTGTTGCAGGTGATGCATTTGTGGACGGACAGTTGACTTTCCGGGGCATCAATCTTTTTTGTGGCCTTTTGTTTGTGTTTATCGGTGTAGTATATTTGCTGAAATGGATAAAAGATGTAAGAGAGGGCGATTGAGTCTATGAAAAATCTGAGATTAAAAGCGGCACGGGCAGCAATGGACTTGTCCCAGCAGGATCTGGCCGATAAGGTAGGGGTCAGCAGACAGACCATCAGTTCCATCGAGAAAGGGGATTATAATCCGACCATAAATCTTTGCATCGCAATCTGCAAAGTGCTCGGGAAAACCCTGGATGAACTGTTTTGGGAGTCATAGAAAATGAAATTTCAATTTATGGAAAAAGATTATGACAAAAAATGATGAAAGATTTGTAGTAAAAGAAAAAAGTGGCAGTCAGTTAAAAGATTCAGGCTTAATACAGGTAATTGTTGATAAAGAGACAGGCGTGAATTATTTATGGGTAAAATCGGGCTATGCAGGTGGCTTAACCCCTTTGCTGGATGCAGAAGGGAAACCAGTTGTTACACCTGTGTCGGATTGTTGAGTTTAAATGTTTAAAAAAATATCATATATGAAAAACACAAGCACGGATTGCAGAACAAAACTGCTTTCCGTGCTTGTGTTTTAAGAAAGTAGCTGCGCCCATTCTTTTCCCGGAAGGGATCAGATCAATCCCAGTTCATACGGCCGTAGCGTTTTGTAATCGACAGGATTTCTTCCTGTAATTCTTCTGTAAGATCGTTTTCGGTCAGTCTCCAACGCCAGTTGATACCGATGGTGGATGGCTGATTCATTCTTGCGCTGTTATCCAGTCCAAGATAATCCTGGATCGGAATAATACAACATTTTGAAGTGCTTCGCATAGCCTGAGATATAAAGGATTTGTAAAGCAGCTTTTTCGGTGTATGATAATCAAAGAGGTAATCACGTGCCATTTTCTGGTCTTCTTTGCTGATGGTGTTGAACCATCCGACCAGAGTTTCGTTGTCGTGGGTTCCGGTATACACGACACTGTTTACCGGATAGTTGTGCGGCAGATAATCGCTGGCAGAACCGGAATCGCGTGAATCAAAGGCGAATTCCAGAACTTTCATGCCCGGGAAACCGGATTCGCGAACCAGCTGACGAACGGTATCCGTTACATAACCAAGGTCTTCTGCAATGACTTCGTGCCAGCCAAGATTACGCTCAATGGTACGGAACAGATCGATACCCGGTCCTTTTTCCCAAT
>JAXJSH010000013.1:0-32782 GCA_036310185.1 Lachnospiraceae bacterium
ATCTACCACTGAAAAGTTCAGGGCATGGTAGCCGTGGTAATCATAACCACTGCAGTTTTCCACAACCGGGGTGATCCAGATAGCTGTGAATCCGAGCGCCTTGATGTAATCCAGCTTTTCTGCCAGACCCTTGAAGTCGCCTCTCCATTCCGGATCGTTTTCATCATTATACTGTGTTCCGTCCCAGCACTGTACGTTGTTGCTGGAATCACCATCATAAAAACGGGTTGTCATGACAAAATAAATGGATTCATCACGAAAATCCGTTCTGCTGTCCGCGTAGATAACGCCGGACGAAGTTGCCGTTTTTGTGGCTCGCTTTGAGAAACAGCAGCCTCAACGGTTACCGGTTTGCTCGGGATAGTGAATGAGGTGACTGCTGTGACCACACTTAATAAAAGTGCGGCAATTCGCATTCTTCTTTTTCTCATACGAATTTTTTCCTTTCTGTGAATTATTTGTTAGTAACTGAAACGACCTGTTTCGTCTTTTTGACGAAAATATTAAGCGTCACGTTCTCTGATTATTATATTTGACGAAAATAGTAACATCAATGTCACTTTTTTGTGAAATATTTATGTTTTTTTATATACAACACAGAAAAAGAATTTTATATATTTTCTAATGTGGTTTACGCAATCTCAGAATATTTAATTCGGTTGCTTTTTTTTCAGAAATGCAATAGAATTAAGTTCATATATTATGGAGTATGGTTTTCCGGGAATATATTTGCAGGAAAAACTTTTGTGGGTAATCGTGTGGAGGCATGTTATGGACTGTAAAGAAGCGGAACGGCTGGTTCAGCCTTATATTGACAATAAAATACCGCCGAAGAAACTGGAAGCGTTTATTGCACATGTCAGCGGCTGTCCTTCCTGCTATGATGAACTGGAGACGTATTATACCATTTATTTTGCCATGAAATATCTGGATGAGGACCGGCACACCAGTTACAACATCCGAAAAATGCTGGATGAAGATCTGAAAAAAAGGGCACAGTATGTGAAAAGGTGTCGGAGAAGGCGTATGGCATCCATTGTGGCCGCTGTAGTTTTAACCATTCTTCTTGTGATTTGTATTGTATTTTTGTTTATGCCGGAGATGCAGATGGAAGCGGCGGTTTTCTTTTCGGATATGCTCCATTTGTAGGCCCCGTGAATTGGAGGAAATTTATGAAAGAAAAAATTGTATTAATAGATGGACACAGTATTTTAAACCGCGCTTTCTATGGGCTGCCGGATCTGACCAATTCGGAGGGACGTCATACCAACGCGGTTTATGGTTTTTTAAACATTATGTTTAAGATTCTGGAGGAGGAAAATCCCCAGTATCTGACGGTGGCCTTTGATTTGAGCACACCAACTTTCCGCCATAAGATGTTTCCGGAATATAAGGGAACCAGAAAGGCGGCTGCGCCGGAATTTCGCGAGCAGGTGCCGCTGATGAAAGAAGTTCTGAAAGCCATGGGCGTGACCTGTGTGGAACTGGAAGGATACGAAGCGGATGACCTTCTTGGACCGATCGCAAAAAAAAGTGAGGAGAAGGGGCTGGAAGTTTCGCTGGTTTCCGGTGACCGGGACCTGCTCCAGCTGGCTTCCGAGCAGATTAAAATCCGTATTCCCAAGACAAAAGGCGGAAAGACAACGGTAGAGGATTATTATGCAAAAGATGTACAGGCGCTGTATCAGGTGACCCCGACGGAATTTATAGATGTAAAAGCGCTGATGGGCGATACATCGGATAACATTCCGGGTATTCCGGGTGTTGGTGAAAAAACTGCCACAAAGATTATTGCAGAATATAAGAGTATTGAAAATGCGATGAATCATGTGGATGAGATAAAACCGAACAAAGCACGGGAATCCCTTCGTGAACATTATGACAAGGCGGTAATGAGCAAGGAACTGGCTGCGATCAATGTGAACAGCCCCATTGATTATTCATGGGAAGACAGCCGTCTGCAGAATTTGTATACAGAAGAGGCATATGCACTGTTTCAGCAGCTGGAATTTAAAAATCTGCTGGGCCGTTTTCAATGTGAAGCAGCCGGGAATCCAATTGAGGAGCGTTTTTGCACTGTCACAGAAGAGACGGAAGCGGATATGATTTTTGCAAAAGCCGGAAAAGCGGGACATGTTGGGGCACAGCTTGTGGTGGAAAAGGGACAGGTGAAGGCTCTGGCACTGGCTTTTGACGAGAGCGTGTGCTGCATCATGGCACAGGAAGAGGAACCATACCAGATGGAACTTTTTCCGACTGAAGATACGGAAAAAAAAGATGGCTTGTGTGCAGACCGTCTCTGCCGGGAACTGGAAGCAATCGCAGCTCAGGCAGAGAGTATTTCCATGCTGGATGGAAAATCAGCCCTTGCATATATCAAAATAGAACCGAAAGAGCATCTTTTTGATGTGGGAATTGCCGCATATTTGCTGAATCCCTTGAAATCTTCCTATACTTATGATGATATTGCCAAAGAATATCTGAATCTGATGACATATCAAAAGGAAGAAACACTGGAGCGAAAAGCCTGCTATGAAGCTTATGTTTCATTAAAAGTAAGAGAAAAATTGATTCAGGAACTGAAAAATGCGGGAATGTATGAACTGTATACAGAGATAGAGCAGCCCCTCGTATTTGCGCTCCGCCACATGGAAGAACAGGGTATTCTGGCAGACCGTCAGGCTCTGAAAGAATACGGGGATCAGTTATA
The DNA here is from genome assembly GCA_036310185.1 of Lachnospiraceae bacterium. Taxonomy (GTDB): domain Bacteria; phylum Bacillota; class Clostridia; order Lachnospirales; family Lachnospiraceae; genus JALENY01. The sequence continues at coordinate 2,711 of JAXJSH010000013.1, forward strand.
TGTACGGATTCAGGAACTGGAGCAGCTGATCTATCAGCAGGCAGGGGAAGAATTCAACATCAATTCTCCGAAACAGCTTGGCGTGATCCTTTTTGAAAAACTGGGACTGCCAGGCGGTAAAAAGACAAAAACCGGTTATTCTACCGCAGCGGATATTCTGGAAAAACTGGCACCGGATCATGAGATTATTTCCAATATTCTGGAATACCGCACGCTGGCAAAACTGAAGTCCACCTATGCGGATGGTCTGGCAAACTGCATTCAGGCAGACGGACGAATCCGTTCTACATTTAACCAGACCATAACAGCGACCGGACGCTTAAGCAGTACCGACCCAAACCTGCAGAATATCCCGATGCGTATGGAGCTTGGCCGTCTTATTCGCAAATGTTTTGTGGCAAAAGAAGGCTGTGTCTTTGTGGATGCGGACTATTCTCAGATCGAACTGCGTGTGCTGGCTCACCTGTCCGGCGATGAAAATCTGATCCAGGCATACCGGGAAGCGGAGGATATTCACAGAATCACTGCGTCAAAAGTGTTCAAAGTTCCCTTTGAAGAAGTGACGGATCTTCAGAGACGAAATGCCAAGGCGGTAAACTTTGGTATAGTTTATGGAATCAGCTCCTTTGGCCTGGGACGGGACTTGAGCATCAGCCCCAAAGAGGCTTCCAAATATATTCAGGAATACTTTGAAACTTATCCGAAGATCAAGACTTTGCTGGATGATCTGGTGGCACAGGGAAAAGAAAAGGGTTACGTGACCACCATGTTTGGCAGACGCAGACCGGTTCCGGAACTTTCTTCCAGCAATTTTATGCAGCGCTCTTTCGGAGAACGCATTGCCATGAATTCTCCGATTCAGGGAACGGCGGCCGATATCATCAAGATCGCCATGAACCGGGTATATCAGCGTCTGGAAAAAGAAGGACTGAAGTCCGAGCTGATTCTTCAGGTGCACGATGAGCTGCTTATTGAGGCAAGAGAAGAGGAAGTGGAGCAGGTAAAACAGATTCTGGCCGAAGAGATGACCGGAGCAGCAGATCTGGCTGTGAAACTGGAAATCGACATGCATGTGGGAAAAGACTGGTATGAGGCAAAATAGGGCCTGAAACGGAATGAAGTGAAAGAAAGGCTGCTTTTTATACTGGAGCTATAAATGAGACCCGGTGTAGTGTATATGAAAAAAAATAAGTACAGGGAAAAGTACCAATGAAAATAATCGGAATTACCGGCGGTGTCGGTGCCGGAAAAAGTGAGATTTTAAAATATCTGGAAAATGAGTATAAGGCAGTCGTTGTGCAGGCAGACAAAGCAGGACATCTGGTCATGGAGCCGGGGGGCTCCTGCTATGAGCCGGTACGGAGGCTGTTTGGTGATGGGGTGAAAAATCCGGATGGAACACTGAATCGCAGGGCAATCGGGCAGATTGTATTTGGAAATGAAGCATCACTGAAAAAATTAAATGCAGTCATTCATCCGGCTGTAAAAGAATATATAAAAGAACAGATTGCAATTGCAAAAGAATCCGGGCGGAAACTTTTTGTTATAGAAGCGGCTCTTCTGATTGAAGATGATTATGGTGCAATTTGTGACGAGTTGTGGTATATTTATACGTGCGAGCCGGTAAGACGGCAGCGTTTGAAAGAAAATCGTGGTTACACAGATGAATATATCACACGGATTATGGGAGAGCAGCTGCCGGAAGAAGTGTTCCGCAGAGAATGCGGCTGGACCCTGGATAACAGTTTTTCTTTTGAAAATACAAAAGAACAGATTGACAAAAGGATGAAGCAGTATGAAATTATGTAGTATAAGCAGCGGCAGCAGCGGCAACTGTATTTATATGGGCAGTGATCACACGTCCATACTGATTGATGCCGGAATCAGCGGAAAGCGCATTGAAGCCGGACTGAATTCAATCAATATGACAACGAAAGACATAGATGGCATTTTTGTTACCCACGAACATTCCGATCACATTCAGGGTCTGGGCGTGGTGGCCAGAAAATACGGAGTTCCCATTTATACCACAAAGGGAACCTGGAAAGCCATCACAGAAACGGCCTGTGTGGGGAAAATACCGGAGGGACTTTTTCGGGAGATCGAAGAAGACTGTATTACGGAAATCGGTGACCTGAAAATATCACCCTTTGCCATTTCCCATGATGCGGCCCAGCCGGTGGGATACCGGGTCCATCATGAAGACAGATCGGCAGCAGTGGTAACCGACCTGGGATTTTACGATGACTATATTGTGGAACATTTAAGAGGGCTGGATGCACTTTTGCTGGAGGCAAACCACGATGTACATATGCTGCAGGTCGGAAAATATCCATATTATTTAAAACGGAGAATACTGGGTGACCGGGGACATCTCTCCAATGAGACCGCAGGGCAGCTCCTGTGTGAGCTTCTCCACGATGAGATGAAGGCGATCCTGCTGGGGCACCTGAGCAAAGAAAATAACTATGAAGCGCTGGCTTACGAGACAGTCTGCTCTGAAGTTACTATGGGAGACAATCCCTATAAATCAAAGGATTTTAAAATTACTGTAGCACACAGAGATCAGCCATCCGAACTGGTTGCTATCTGATATGTAAAAATTAAGAGGAGGCAATTTATTATGCAGAAGACAATTATCACAGTAGTAGGACAGGACACAGTAGGTATTATCGCAAAAGTATGTACCTATCTGGCAAATAACCAGGTGAACATTCTGGATATTTCCCAGACCATCGTACAGGGTTATTTTAATATGATGATGATCACAGACACCGGCAATTCCTCAAAGCCCCTGGGCGATATCGGCAGAGAACTGGAACAGATCGGTGAAGAGATCGGTGTAGTGATCCGCTGCCAGAGAGAAGAGATTTTTACAAAAATGCATCGCATTTAAGCAGAAAGCAAAAGATCAAAATGCATTTACGCCAAATTTCAAATTAAAGAAAGGAAAAGACAGATCCGATGCTGCGAAAAAGGAGCGTCGGATCATGAGAGACTGCCATGATAAATATATTCGAGGTAAACGAGACAAATAAGATGATCGAGCAGGAAAATCTGGATGTGCGTACCATCACACTGGGTATCAGCCTTCTGGACTGCATCGATTCCGACCTGGAAAAATTAAATGAAAATATTTACAATAAAATCACAAAAACAGCAGCAAATCTGGTTCAGACCGGAAAAGACATCGAGAACGAATTTGGTATCCCGATCGTAAACAAACGTATCTCCATCACACCCATCGCTCTGGTTGGCGGTTCCGCGTGCAAAAAGCCGGAAGATTACGTGACCATTGCGAAGACGCTGGACAGAGCGGCAAAAGAAGTGGGGGTTAATTTTATCGGCGGCTATTCTGCACTGGTTCAGAAAGGCATGACAAAGAGCGATGAACTTCTCATCCGTTCCATTCCGGAAGCACTGGCAAGCACCGACCGTGTCTGCAGTTCCATTAATCTGGGTTCCACAAAGACCGGTATTAATATGGATGCTGTAAAACTGATGGGCGAGATCGTAAAAGAAACTGCGGAATATACAAAAGAAAGAGATTCCATCGGCTGTGCAAAACTGGTGGTATTCTGTAATGCTCCGGATGACAATCCGTTTATGGCAGGCGCCTTCCACGGCGTATCCGAGGCAGATGCCATCATCAACGTTGGTGTCAGCGGACCGGGTGTAGTAAAAGTGGCCCTTGAAAAAGTGCGGGGAGAAAACTTTGAAGTACTTTGCGAAACCATCAAAAAGACTGCATTTAAGATCACGCGTGTTGGTCAGCTGGTTGCGCAGGAAGCATCCAGACGTATGGGCATTCCGTTTGGTATCATCGATCTTTCTCTTGCTCCGACACCGGCTGTGGGCGACAGTGTTGCCGGTATTCTGGAAGAAATCGGTCTGGAACGTGTGGGCGCGCCGGGTACAACAGCAGCCCTTGCCATGTTAAATGACCAGGTGAAAAAAGGCGGTGTAATGGCATCTTCCTATGTTGGCGGTCTGAGCGGTGCATTTATTCCGGTCAGCGAAGATCAGGGTATGATCGAGGCAGTTGAATTGGGTGCCTTGAGTCTGGAAAAACTGGAAGCCATGACCTGTGTATGCTCCGTAGGTCTTGATATGATTGCCATTCCAGGCGATACCACACCGGCTACCATCTCCGGAATTATCGCAGATGAGATGGCGATCGGTATGGTAAACCAGAAAACGACTGCAGTACGTGTGATTCCGGTCATCGGAAAAGGCATTGGAGAACAGGTAGAATTTGGCGGACTGCTGGGCTACGCTCCGGTAATGCCGGTAAATAAATTTGCCTGCGATGCATTTGTAAACCGCGGCGGACGTATTCCGGCACCAATTCACAGCTTTAAAAATTAGGAAAAAGTATTTGAAATAAAATTATAATATAAAGAAAATAAAAGAAAAAATAAAAGAAAAAAATAAAAGAAAAAGACGGATTGTCGAAGTGATTTGCTGATTGTTGTGAGGATAACAAAACAATGACTTCGGTAATCCGTTTTTCTGATTTCATATAATAACAAGCTGTTTTGTAAATTCGCTTTTTATGGAACACCCCGTTTTCTGTGCGTTGACCGCCTCGAAAAGCATGGATGCATTTGTTGATTCCAGAAAGCTTTTCTGCTGTTCGGGAGTCAAGATCTTCTGATAATCAGCAGTTTTCGTCAACAATGGAAATGCAGCCTTCTGTTTAATTTCATTTAACATAGGTGCAGCGTTTTTGCGAAAACCAAGTACCCTTGCATATGGCACTGTGTCAGTGCCCTTTTTTATGTTTAAAATCAGATGGAGCAGAGCCCGGTTGATCCTGGTACGGGTCACTTCGCGGGTCTTCAGCAGATCGGCAAACTGAGAAAAGGAATGAAATTCATTTCGGTTTTTATAGATACGTGCAGCCAGTTCTTCTGACATATCGGCATAGGGATACAGCTCTGCTGGAGAGGACAGCATCATAAGGCGATAGACAAGAAGTCCGGACAGATCATTTTCGCTCATATATCCATATTTCGCCATACCGTTTGAGAGTATTTCCAGGGATTGCTCCGGAATGTAGTCTGCCAGAGTGCAGGGTTCGGCACCCGCCAGAAGCTGTTCACGAAGGGCACTGGCAGAGGCGAAAGAGGTGCCCAATGTGGTTTCGTGGTAGTCATTGCCTTCCCGTTTCAGCGTCAATGGCTTTATATCCGATTTTAACCGGAGAATTGCCTTGCAGTATTCAATACCCAGAATGTTGTTGGGGCTTTCTAGAAGTTCCCGGTATTGAGGCAGCGCCTCTGCACGGGCGGCGGGGTAGGAGAGACCTTTTTTCAGATTTTCCTGCAGTGTATCCCGGTACCAGACCGGTTCATCGGACAAAATCCGGGCAATCTCCATAAGACGCGTATGGTCGCCGCATTCGCTTCCGAAGCAGAGATGAGTCACAACACCAAGGCTGTTTAAAATAGAAACGGCCCCATGGGCAAATAATTCGGCGGATCCGGTGGCATACTGTACTGGAAGCTCCAAAACAAGATCGGCTCCGTTCTGCAGCGCCATTTCTGCACGGATGTGTTTTGGCAAAAGGGCAGGAGTGCCGCGCTGAACAAAGTCGCCGCTCATGACCGCGATGGCGAAATCTGCCCGTGTCATTTCTTTTGATTTTTCAATATGGTAGGCATGTCCTTTGTGAAATGGGTTGTATTCTGTGATCAGTCCGACGGTGTTCATGTTTGTATCAGTTTCCTGTTCCTTTCCAAATAAAAATATGATTTTGCTGGTCTCAAAGTCACATTTTTTCATGCAGGCATGAAATATGTGACCTTTTGACCCTGGTATCCGGTAAATATTGTAGCATGGAAAAGTCATCAAAACAAGGGATCGGACGGGGACGTTTCTTCCTTTTGCATCTCAAAAAATACAAGATTTTGGGATGGGATTATCTCTGAAAAGATGGGAAAAATAAGGCATTTTCATTCTTTTTGAAAAAACGTTAAAAATTTAACTAACCTTGTACCGCCATATAAGAAAGAGTATAATTATAAATAATGAGTAAAACTAGAAAGGAGTCATAGAATCATGGGATTTATTGACGTAATTAAAGCACGCGCAAAAGCGAATAAGAAAACAATCGTTTTACCGGAGACCGAAGACCGCAGAACTTATGAAGCTGCTGCACAGATCCTGGCTGAAGGTGTTGCAGATATCATTTTAGTAGGTACAGAAGAAGCGGTAAAAGCAGGCAGTGAAGGTCTCGACATCAGCGGCGCAACCATTGTTGACCCGGCAAAATCTGACCGTACACAGGCTTACATTGATAAACTGGTTGAATTAAGAAGCAAAAAAGGCATGACACCGGAACAGGCAAAAGAGATCCTTCTGAATCAGTACCTGTACTATGGTGTTATGATGGTAAAAATGGGTGATGCAGACGGTATGGTATCCGGTGCATGCCATTCCACCGCTGACACATTAAGACCGTGTCTGCAGATCCTGAAAACAAAACCGGGCACAAAACTGGTATCCGCATTCTTCGTGATCGCTGTTCCGGATTGTGAATACGGCGCTGACGGTACCTTTGTCTTTGCTGATTCCGGTCTGAACCAGAATCCGACTCCGGACGAGCTGGCAGCTATCGCAGCATCTTCCGCAGAATCCTTCGAACTGTTAGTGGAAAAAGAGCCGATCGTGGCAATGCTTTCTCACTCTACAAAAGGCAGTGCAAAACATGCAGATGTAGATAAAATGGTTGAAGCTACCAGAATTGCAAAAGAACAGAATCCGGAACTGAAACTGGACGGAGAATTCCAGTTTGATGCAGCTATCGTTCCGAGCGTAGGCGCTTCCAAAGCTCCGGGCAGCGAAGTGGCAGGAAAAGCAAACGTACTCGTATTCCCGGACCTGGATGCAGGAAACATCGGATACAAAATTGCACAGCGTCTGGCAAAAGCAGAAGCTTACGGCCCGATCACACAGGGTATCGCAGCACCGGTCAATGACCTTTCCAGAGGATGCTCCGCAGAGGATATCGTTGGTGTAGTAGCGATTACAGCCGTTCAGTGTATGGCAGCTGAGAAATAAGACGAAAGTAGTGAAAAGATGTACATATGAGATGTACATATAAATCCAGGAGGAAAGAAAATGAAAGTTTTAGTTATCAACTGTGGCAGTTCTTCATTAAAATATCAGCTGATCGATTCCGAGACAGAAGCAGTTCTTGCAAAAGGTCTCTGCGAACGTATCGGTATTGACGGAAGACTGGTATACCAGAAAGCCGGCTGTGACAAAGAAATCACAGAAGCAGCTATGCCGACTCACAAAGAAGCGATCCAAATGGTGCTGGATGCGCTGACAAACGAAAAGACAGGCGCAATCGCAAGTCTGGAAGAAGTAAATGCAATCGGCCATCGTGTAGTACACGGCGGTGAAAAATTTGCTTCCTCAGCAGTTATCACAGATGAAATGATCGCTGCAGTAGAAGAATGCAACGAACTGGCTCCGCTGCACAATCCGGCGAACCTGATCGGTATCAACGTATGCGGCGAACTTATGCCGGGCGTACCGCAGGTTGCAGTATTTGATACCGCATTCCATCAGACAATGCCGGCCAAGGCTTATCTCTATGGTCTGCCGATCGAATACTACAAAAACTACAAAGTGAGAAGATACGGTTTCCACGGAACTTCCCACAGCTTTGTTTCCAAACGTGCGGTTGAATTCCTTGGTCTGGATAAAGAGAATTCCAAAGTTATCGTATGCCACCTTGGCAATGGTTCTTCCATCAGTGCTGTTTTAAATGGAAAATGTGTGGATACCACCATGGGTCTGACTCCCCTTGAAGGTGTGGTTATGGGAACTCGTTCCGGTAACATTGACCCGGCTATCATGGAATACATTGCAAAGAAAGAAAATCTGGACATTGCAGGCGTAATGAACGTACTGAATAAAAAATCCGGTCTTGCCGGACTTTCAGGTGTTTCCAGCGATATGCGTGATCTGACAGCAGCTGCTGCATCCGGAAATGAAGATGCGAAAAATGCAATTGATGTTCTGTGCTATGGTATTGCAAAATTCGTCGGCGGTTACGTGGCAGCAATGAACGGTGTTGACGCAATCGTATTTACTGCCGGTATAGGCGAAAATGTTGGACTGATTCGTGAAAAAGTATGCGCTTACCTTGGATATCTTGGCATTACCCTTGATACCGCTGCAAACGCAAAAGGCGGCGAGGAAATGGTAATTTCCACGGCTGACTCCAAAGTTAAAGTAGCAGTTATTCCGACAAATGAAGAGCTGGCGATCTGCCGTGAGACAGTTGCATTAGTAAAATAAGAAAAAAATAATTGAAATAGATGCAGTGCCCTGTATACACAGGTGACTGCATCTATTTATGAATGTACAAAATAAGTACAAAATATTGTAATTGTTGTTAAAAATTATGTTGACAACGATGGTTGCTCCATGTATAATGTTCTGGTGTGATTAGGAGAGTTATATGCTGATTAGTTTGTTCAATGTTCTGTCGCAGGACGGAAAAGAAGAGTCATTGTCAATACCGATTGAGATGGAAACATATCATTTTCAGGGTAAAGATTATCGTATTGCAGAAAAGAATCCGCTGAACTTGCATCTTTTGCATAAAGGAAATAAGGTGGTGGAGCTGACCGGCAGTACAGAGATGAAGATTCAGATTCCGTGTGCCAGATGTCTGGAACCGGTCAATGTGCCGTTTGATCTTTCGTTTGAATACGAACTGGATCTGAAACAGACAGCGGAAGAACGGGAAGCGGATTTGAATGAGACCAGTTTTCTGTCGGATACAAATCTGGAGACCGAACAGTTAGTAAATAACGAGATCCTTGTCAACTGGCCTATTAGGGTATTATGTAAAGAAGACTGTCAGGGAATCTGTAGTCATTGTGGTGTGAACTTGAATCACGAGACGTGTGATTGTGACACCAGTGAATTAGACCCCAGAATGGCTGCAATCAGAGATATATTCAGTAAATTTAAGGAGGTGTAACCTGATGTCAATCTGTCCAAAGAATAAATCATCCAAGTCTCATCGCGATAAGAGAAGAGCTAACTGGAAAATGACAGCTCCGAACCTTGTTAAATGCAGCAAATGTGGCGAACTGATGATGCCGCACAGAGTATGTAAAGCTTGCGGAAGCTACAATAAGAGAGAGATCGTTGCTGTAAACGAAGACTAATTAAGTGTGTAGAAGACGGGAACCATTGGTTTCCGTCTTTTTACGTAATGGGGCAATTTTCCCGACCCTTTGTATTGATTTTTACAGGAATCTTTAGTATCATGTACACAGGGTATTGCCCTTAAAAATGGAGGTATTATATGGATAACATGGTAAGAGTTGTCGTAGATGCCATGGGCGGAGACAATGCACCGCAGGCCCCGATTCAGGGTGCGGTAGAGGCAGTAAATGCCAGCAAAGATGTCTGTGTCTATCTGGTAGGACAACAGGACGTAATCAATAAGGAACTTGCGAATTTAACATATCCGGCAGAACAGATCAAAGTGATTCATGCTTCTGAGATAATCGAGACCGCAGAGCCGCCGGTAAAAGCCATCCGCGGAAAGAAAGATTCATCCATCGTAGTAGGTATGAATATGGTAAAACATGGTCAGGCAGATGCATTTGTATCTGCGGGAAGCACCGGTGCCGTTCTGGTTGGCGGACAGGTTCTTGTGGGACGTATCAAAGGTGTTGAAAGACCGCCTCTGGCCCCCCTTCTTCCCACTGCAAAAGGTATGTCACTGCTGATCGACTGTGGTGCGAACGTAGATGCCAGATCTTCTCATCTGGTACAGTTTGCAAAAATGGGTTCGATTTATATGGAACATATCATGGGCATTAAAAATCCGAGAGTAGCCATCGTAAATAACGGCGCGGAAGAGGAAAAAGGAAATGCACTGGTAAAAGAGACTTTCCCCCTTCTCAAAGAATGCAGGGACATTAATTTTATCGGAAGCATTGAGGCGAGAGAAATTCCCAATGGCTATGCAGATGTTATAGTATGTGAAGCTTTCGTTGGAAATGTGATTCTGAAATTGTATGAAGGTGTCGGCAGTATGCTGATCAAACAGATCAAAGGAAATCTGATGACATCCCTGCGCGGAAAAATCGGTGGTCTGCTGATCAAGCCCTCACTGAAAAAACTGATGAAGAATTTTGATTCTTCCGAATACGGCGGAGCACCCCTTCTTGGTTTAAATGGACTTGTGGTAAAGAGTCATGGAAGTTCCAACGCAAAAGAGATCAAAAACTCCGTACTGCAGTGTATTGAGTTTTCAAAACAGGACATCAATGGAAAAATCAAAGAAAATATCCAGATGTCAGATGAGGAGTAATAAGGATGGAATTTGATAAGTTAAAAGCGATTATTGCAGATGTGTTAAACGTGGATACGGAAGAGATTTCCATGGATACAACGTTTGTTGATGATCTTGGTGCAGATTCACTGGATGTTTTTCAGATCATCACTGGAATCGAAGATGAATTTGATATTGAGATCAGCAATGAGGATGCTGAAAAAATCGTGTCTGTGGGCGACGCAGTAGAACAGATCAAAAAAATTACAGGTTGATAATGGTGGGGAGTGCTGCCAGGCAGCACTCTTCGTCTTTGCTGAGAATGGATTCTGACTGAAAGAAACAGACAAATCTGTTTTGGCGAATTTTAAGGAGATTATTATGGAAAAAAATGTTTCATTGCATCAATTACAGAAAAAGATCCGATATGAATTCAAAGATTTCAGCCTTTTAACGAGAGCTATGACCCATACGTCCTATGCCAATGAGCACAGAAAACAGAAAGTGCAGCACAATGAACGGCTGGAATTTCTCGGTGACGCAGTGTTGGAGCTGGTCAGCAGCGAGTTTTTGTATAAAAAATACCCGGACCGTTCAGAAGGTGAATTGACAAAACTTCGTGCAAGTATGGTCTGTGAGCCGACTCTGGCCATGTGTGCGAGAGAATGGAAACTGGGCAGCTTTCTGCGGCTGGGAAAAGGCGAGGAGTTAAACGGCGGAAGAAATCGGGATTCGATCACATCGGATGCGGTGGAAGCGCTGATCGGCGCGATTTATCTGGACGGTGGGTTTGCTAGTGCGAAAGAGTTTATTCTGGAGTTCATATTGAAGGATATCGAGAATAAAAAGCTCTTTTACGATAGCAAGACCATCCTGCAGGAAATGGTTCAGGGCAAAGAGACAGGAGATCCGGAATATCGTCTTGTAAAAGAAGAGGGACCGGATCATGAAAAATGTTTTTATGTGGAACTGTTCCTGAACGGAGCTGCCTTTACCCGGGGAAAAGGTCATACGAAGAAAGCGGCCGAACAGGAAGCGGCATATCTGGCCATTCGCAAATTACAAAATCAGTAGGTGACGTATGTATTTAAAAAGTATAGAAGTACAGGGATTTAAGTCATTTGCCAATAAAATGGTATTTGAATTCCATAATGGTATTACCGGTATCGTGGGACCGAATGGTTCCGGTAAAAGCAACGTTGCGGATGCGGTGCGCTGGGTACTCGGTGAGCAGAGTGCGAAACAGCTGCGCGGAGGCAACATGCAGGATGTTATCTTTTCCGGTACGGAGCTTCGAAAACCACAGGGATTTGCCTCTGTCGCCATCACACTGGACAATTCGGATCACAAACTGGATATCGAGTTTGAAGAAGTGACGGTGACCAGACGTCTGTATCGGTCCGGTGAGAGTGAGTACATGATAAATGGCTCTGCCTGCCGACTGAAAGATATCAATGAGCTTTTTTACGATACCGGTATCGGTAAAGAAGGATATTCCATCATCGGACAGGGTCAGATCGACAAAATCCTGAGCGGAAAACCGGAAGAGCGCCGTGAGCTTTTTGACGAAGCGGCGGGAATTGTAAAATTCAAGCGACGAAAAAACGCGACGATCAAGAAACTGGAAGAGGAAAAGCAGAATCTGGTCCGTGTAAACGATATTTTATCCGAGCTGACTTCTCAGCTGGGCCCGCTGGAAAAACAGTCCGCGGTTGCGAAAATCTATCTTCAGAAAAAGGAAGAGCTGAAGCAGCTGGACATTAACATGTTTTTGCTGGATCTGGACCGCACAAAGCGCCAGCTCTCCGAGATTGAACAGAAGTATGAAGTGGCCCGCAGTGATCTGGAAGACACCCAGAATCAGTTCGACCAGACAAAGCAGGAATATGAAAAGCTGGAACAGGACATGGATGCCCTGGATGAAAAAATCGAGGCCATGCGTACCCAGTCCAATCAGAATGCGCTGATCAAACAGCAGCTGGAAGGTCAGGTCAACGTATTAAAAGAACAGATCAATGCAGCTCATCTGAACGATGAACATTATCAGAAACGTGTGGATGCCATTGCCCAGGACCGAACCGCACGGCAGGAAGAAAAAGCCGGTTTGCAGGAAGAACGGAAAGCGCTTCAGGAAAAACTGGTGCGGATGAAAGAAAAACAGGATAAACAGATGGCTGCGGTAAATGAACTGCAGAAGACTGTGGATGGGCTGAATCATCAGATCGAGGAAGGCAAAAACGAAGTCATTGAACTTTTGAATCAGCGATCCTCTGCAAAAGGAAAGATGCAGCGTTATGACGCCATGCTGGAGCAGATCGGCATTCGTAAAGCAGAACTGAATCAGCGTCTGCTTCGTTTAAAAAGCGAAGAGAGCGGCCATACGGAGGAATTCGCCAGGGCCAGGGAAGAAGCCGCTGCGGTAGAAAGTAAGATTGAAAAACTGCTTGGAGAGAGTCAGGATACGGAAAAACAGATTCAGGAACTCCAGAGAGTCATCGCGGAGCAGAACCGCCAGATAGATGTGGGGCAGACCGCATACCACAGAGAAGCATCAAAACTGGAATCACTGAAAAATCTGACCGAGCGATACGACGGTTATGGGGGCGGTATCCGCAAGGTTATGGAACAGAAAGAAAAAAATCCGGGCATCCGCGGTGTTGTTGCGGATCTGATCCATGTAAAGAAACAGTATGAACTGGCAGTGGAGACTGCTCTTGGCGGAAGTATTCGAAATATTGTTACCGATAATGAGAATACGGCAAAATATATGATTGATTTTCTGAAACGCAGCAAAGCCGGAAGAGCCACCTTTTTACCGCTGACGAATATTTCAAATAAAAGACAGTTTTCAACACCGCAGGCGCTGAATGAGCCGGGTGTGATCGGTCTTGCCAGCACTCTGACAGAGGTGGAACCGGAATATGCGAATCTGAATGAATATCTGCTTGGGCGTACGCTGGTGGTTGACCATATTGACCATGCCATTGCGATCGGAAGAAAATACAGACATTCTCTTTATATGGTGACCCTGGAGGGGGATTCTTTCAGTCCGGGCGGTTCCATGACCGGTGGTGCCTTTAAAACAAACAGCAATCTGCTGGGCCGGCGCCGTGAGATTGAAGAGCTGGAAGAGAGTGTTCAGACTCTGAAAAAAGAAATGGATGATGCCCTGAAGAGCATCGAACAAAATCGGACCAGACGAAATGAACTGCGTCAGAAACTGGCTGAGATCAACGAAGAACTGCAGAAAGCAAGAATTCTCCAGAATACGGTCAGACTGAATATGAAACAGGCAGAGGCGAAAAACGCTTCCATTGCGGAAAATTACGGACAGCTGAACCGGGAAAACCGTGAGATCGAATCCCAGATTCGGGAAGTGGAGGAAAACAACAGTTCCATTTTGACGGAATTAAAGGCTTTTGAAAAGCGGGAGCAGGAACTGGATGAACAGATCACCCGTCTTCAGAAAGAGATGGAAGAAAAACAGGAGAGCAGGGAAAAAGAATCCCAGACCCTGGAATCCATACATCTGGAATACGCGGCACTGGAACAGCAGGATCACTTCCTTGTACAGAACCTGAACCGAATCATAGGCGAGATGGAGCGTCTGGATGAGGAACTGTCAGAGATTCAGACAAACTTAAGTCTTGGTTCCAAAGAGATTGAGGAAAAAGAAACCAATATCGAAAAGATAAAACAGACCATAGAGGCTGCCGCAGAACAGGCAAAAGCGGACGAAGAAAAGATCCGTACATCCATGAAAGAAAAAGAACAGATGACGGCCATTCACCGTGGATTCTTTGAAAAGCGTGATGACCTGTCCAAGCGGATCAATCTTCTGGATAAAGAGTGCTATCGTCTGAACAGTCAGAAGGAACGTCTGGAAGAGGGGCAGGAAAGCCAGATCAGCTATATGTGGGAAGAGTATGAGATTACTCCGGTCAGCGCGCAGAAGTTCCGTATGGAAGAAGTTCCGGAGCGCGGTCAGCTGAAAAAAGATATTGCGCATCTGAAAGATTCCATTCGTAAGCTGGGCTCCGTCAATGTAAATGCCATTGAGGAGTACAAAAAAGTGCTGGAACGTCATACGTTCCTCTCTGCGCAGCATGAGGATCTGGTGAAGGCGGAAGCAACGCTGCTTGGCATTATCGAAGAACTGGATGCAGGGATGCGAAAACAGTTTACGGAAAAATTCGAAGCAATCCGTGTGGAATATGATAAAGCGTTCAAGGAACTGTTTGGCGGCGGTAAAGGTACACTGGAACTGACCGAGGACGAAGACGTGCTGGAAGCGGGTATTAAGATCGTTTCTCAGCCGCCTGGAAAAAAGCTGCAGAACATGATGCAGCTGTCCGGCGGAGAAAAAGCGCTCAGTGCGATTGCCCTGCTTTTTGCCATTCAGAATCTGAAACCGTCTCCGTTCTGTCTGCTTGACGAGATCGAGGCGGCTCTGGACGACAGCAATGTTACCAGATATGCACAATATTTACATAAGTTGACAAAAAACACACAGTTTATTATTATAACACACAGAAGAGGTACCATGAATGCGGCGGACCGTCTCTATGGTATTACCATGCAGGAAAAAGGTGTGTCCACACTGGTATCGGTGGATCTGATTGAAAATGATTTGGACAAATAGGAAGCAGGAGAAGAAAAAATGGCGGAAAAAGTAGGTTTTTTTAAACGATTGGTGCAGGGGCTTTCCAAGACAAGAGACAATATTGTATCGGGAATTGACTCTATTTTCAGCGGATTCTCCAGTATCGATGAGGATTTTTATGAAGAGATTGAAGAGACCCTTGTGATGGGAGACATTGGAATCAACACCACCAATGCGATCATTGAAAAGCTGAAAGATCAGGTTGCAGAGCAGAAGATCAAGGAACCGGCTCAGTGCAAACAGATTCTGATCGACAGCATCAAAGAGCAGATGCGTGTGGGAGAGGCTGCATATGAGTTCGAAAACCGCAAATCAGTAATTCTGGTTATCGGCGTAAACGGCGTTGGCAAGACCACATCCGTAGGAAAACTGGCTGGCAAGCTGAAAAGCCAGGGAAAACGTGTCATTCTGGCGGCGGCGGATACCTTCCGTGCGGCGGCCGGCGAACAGCTGACCCAGTGGGCGAACCGGGCAGGGGTAGAACTGATCGGCGGTCAGGAAGGTGCAGATCCGGCATCGGTTGTATACGATGCGGTAGCGGCTGCAAAAGCAAGAGATGCGGATGTGCTGATCTGTGATACAGCTGGAAGACTTCATAATAAGAAGAATCTGATGGAAGAACTGCGCAAGATTTACCGTATTCTGGAACGTGAGTACCCGGAAGCATATCTTGAAACACTGGTGGTTCTGGACGGAACGACAGGTCAGAATGCGCTGCTGCAGGCAAAACAGTTCAAAGAAGTAGCCGATGTAACAGGTATTATTTTAACAAAACTGGACGGTACGGCAAAAGGCGGTATCGCTGTAGCAATTCAGTCTGAACTGGATATACCGGTAAAATATATAGGTGTAGGAGAACATATTGACGATCTGCAGAAATTTAATTCCGACCAGTTTGTAAACGCATTATTTAATCTGCAGGAAAATGAGGAGTGAGAAAATTATTATGCTTACATTAGACAAATTCGAAGAGGCTTATGAGAGAGTAAAACAGGTAGCAAAAGAGACAAAACTGATCTACAGTGACTATTTAAGCAATCAGACAGGAAACAAAGTATATTTAAAACCGGAAAACATGCAGCTGACCGGTGCATATAAGCTGCGCGGCGCATATTACAAAATCAGCACCCTGACGGATGAAGAACGTGAAAAAGGTCTGATTACCGCATCTGCAGGCAATCATGCACAGGGTGTGGCCTATGCGGCAAAATGCTGTGGTGCGAAAGCCGTTATCGTTATGCCGACCACGACTCCGCTCATCAAAGTAGAGCGAACAAAAAGCTATGGCGCAGAAGTCATTCTTTTTGGTGATGTATATGACGAAGCATGTGAGCACGCGATGCAGTTGGCAGAAGAGCATGGCTACACATTTATTCATCCGTTCAACGATCTGGCAGTAGCAACCGGACAGGGAACGATTGCAATGGAAATCATACAGGAACTGCCGCTGGTAGATTATATTCTGGTACCGGTTGGCGGCGGCGGACTGGCTACCGGTGTGTCCACACTGGCAAAGATGCTGAACCCGCATATTAAAGTCATCGGTGTGGAGCCTGCTCAGGCAAACTCGCTTGAAGTGGCAATGGAGCAGGGAAAAGTAACCACACTTGAGACAGTTAATACGATTGCCGACGGTACAGCGGTAAAAACGGTTGGTGACAAACTGTTCCCGTTCCTTCAGAAAAATCTGGACGGACTGATTACCGTAGAAGATGATGAACTGATCGTGGCATTTCTGGATATGGTGGAAAATCATAAGATTGTAGTAGAAAATTCCGGTCTTCTGACTGTCGCTGCATTGAAGCATCTGGATGTGAAAAATAAGAAAGTTGTTTCTATTTTAAGCGGCGGTAATATGGATGTTATCACGATGGCTTCCGTGGTACAGCATGGTCTGATTCAGCGCGACCGTATCTTTACCGTATCCGTATTGCTGCCGGATAAGCCAGGTGAACTGGTGCGTGTAGCAGATGTGATCGCTGCTGCACAGGGCAACGTAATCAAACTGGATCATAACCAGTTCTTCTCCACAAACCGTATGGCGGCTGTTGAACTTCAGATCACTATGGAAGCATTTGGTACGGAACATAAGAACCAGATTGTGCAGGCATTGGAAGAGAAGGGATATCGCCCGAAACTGATTCGTCCGCATCTGTAAGATTCAATGTTTTGCGCTTTTTGTGGGAAAATATAACGGAAAAAATTATTATACCCCAGTTACATAAGATTTTGAAAAGTGCAAAAGGGCTTTATAAAGATTCAAATATAAGAATAACAGGCAATAAAAAACAGTTGGATATACCACAGAAATGTGTGTACATCCAACTGTTTTTTCATTACAAATAAATCAATCGGTCATTTAGTTTTTCTTATCCAGATTCTTCTGTGCCGTAGAGAGCATCAGCTTAATACGATTCAGCTGATTTACCTCGCTTGCGCCCGGATCGTAGTCAATGGCCACAATATTGGCTTCCGGATAGCGATGCCGGATCTCTTTGATAACTCCCTTACCCACAATATGATTCGGCAGACATGCAAACGGCTGCGTACATACGATATTCGGTGCGCCGTTATGAATCAGTTCCAGCATCTCGCCGGTCAGGAACCAGCCTTCACCGGTCATGTTTCCGACAGAAACGATCGGTGTTGCCATGTCAGCCAGCTCATTGATATTAGCTGGCGGGGTAAAGTGTTTGCTCTTTGCAAACTCTTTTGATGCGGCACCACGGACCATATCGATTGCCCAGATACCCACTTTACCCATTTGGCCAAGGGATTTCTTGAATCCCAGATATTTGCTCTTGAAGTCAAGATTGCGGAAGCAGTAGCTGAAGAAATCAAGCAGATCCGGCACAACAGCCTCTGCTCCTTCTTTTTCCAGAAGCTCTGCCAGGTGGTTATTGGCAGCCGGCAGGAATTTTACCAGAATCTCGCCAACGATACCAACTCTCGGCTTTTTGATATCCAGAATCGGAATATTGTCAAAATCACGGATCATTTCACGGCAGATTTTCTTATAACCGCTGTATGTAGGTCTTGGGCTGGAAACAAAGTCCATACAGGTACGTTCCCATTTTTTGTGCATTTCATTTACGGAGCCCAGTGTCTTTTCGTATGGACGCATGCGGTAAACACACTTCATGATAATGTCGCCAAATACAGCGGCATATACAGCGCGCTTAATCAGCGGAAGTGTAAGCTTGAAGCCAGGATTGCTCTCAAGTCCGCTCATGTTCAGTGAAATAACAGGAATCTGACTCATTCCCGCTTTTTCCAGAGCTCTTCGGATAAACGCGATGTAGTTGGAAGCACGGCAGCCGCCGCCGGTCTGGGTCATGATGACTGCAACTTTATTTACATCGTATTTTCCGGATAAAAGCGCCTGCATGATCTGACCGACCACCATAAGGGACGGATAGCATGCATCGTTGTTTACGTATTTCAGACCAACGTTTACCGCTTCCTTGTTATCGTTGGGCAATACTTCCAGGTGATAGCCGCCTGCATTGAATGCAGCTTCCAGAATGGTAAAGTGCATCGGTGACATCTGCGGGCAGAGAATGGTGTAATCCTTACGCATTTCTTCGGTAAACGGAACTTTATAAATGGCGGAAGATACACAGGTTCGCGGCATGTTGCGTTCTTTTCGTTCGCGGATGGCGGCCAGCAGGGAACGAACACGGATACGTGTGGCACCCAGGTTGTTTACTTCGTCAATTTTCAGGCAGGTATAGATCTTACCGCTGTGGGACAGGATTTCCTGTACCTGGTCGGTCGTTACTGCATCCACACCGCATCCGAAGGAGTTCAGCTGGATCAGATCCAGATCGTCCCGTGTTTTTACATAATTGGCTGCAGCGTAAAGTCTTGTATGGTACATCCACTGGTCGTTGACACGGATGGGCCGGTCGATTGGTGCCAGGTGGGAGATGGAATCTTCTGTTAAAACAGCCATACCAAAGGAATTGATCAGATCCGGGATACCATGATGGATTTCCGGGTCGATATGGTATGGACGACCAGCCAGCACGATTCCATGGCGGCCGGTTTTTTTCAGATACTGAAGGGTCTCTTCACCCTTGAGTTTAAGGTCATCGCGTACGGCGTCCAGTTCCACCCACGCAGCATGCGCCGCTTCACGGATTTCTTTTGCCGGAATATCTTTGAATTCCTGGCAGAGACGGTCTGTGAGGATTTTTTCGTTTGTGAATACCAGGAACGGATTCATAAACGTGATGGACGGATCCCGCAGTTCTTCCACGTTGTTTTTGATGTTTTCCGCATAGGAAGTGACGATCGGGCAGTTGTAGTGGTTGACCGCATCCGGGAATTCCTTTCTTTCATAGGGAATACACGGATAAAAGATGAATTTTATGCCCTGTTTCAGCAGCCAGGTCACGTGTCCATGGGCCATTTTTGCCGGATAACACTCGGATTCACTGGGGATGGATTCAATGCCAAGTTCGTAGATCTTTCTGGTGGAAGTGGGGGAAATCACAACGCGATAGCCCAGCTTCGTGAAAAAGGTAAACCAGAACGGATAGTTTTCGAACATGTTCAGCACGCGCGGGATACCGACGGTTCCGCGGGGGGCCTTGTCCTCCGTAAGCGGTTCGTAGGAGAAGATCCGTTTGTATTTGTATTCAAAAAGATTCGGAATCTTGTCTTTATTCTTTTCTTTTCCGATACCGCGCTCGCATCGGTTTCCGGATACGAACTGACGGCCGCCGCCGAATTTGCTGATCGTCAGGCGGCAGTTGTTGGTACAGCCTTTGCAGGTGGTCATGGATGTGGTGTACTTCAGGCTGTTGATCTTATCGATGGAAAGCATGGTGCTTTCACGGCCTGCATCATAACGCTCCCGGGCGATGAGAGCAGCACCGAATGCGCCCATGATTCCGGCAATGTCCGGACGGATGGCTTCACAGTCTGCGATTTTTTCAAAACTGCGAAGTACCGCGTCATTGTAGAAAGTACCGCCCTGAACAACGATATGTTTTCCGAGTTCAGATGCATCGGATACTTTGATTACCTTGTAGAGCGCGTTTTTAATAACAGAGTAAGCCAGACCGGCAGAAATATCAGCCACGGTAGCGCCTTCTTTCTGGGCCTGTTTTACTTTTGAATTCATAAATACGGTACATCTGGTTCCAAGATCGATGGGATGTTCTGCAAAAAGAGCAGCTTTTGCAAAATCCTGCACGCTGTAGTTCAGAGATTCTGCAAAGTTCTGGATAAAGGAACCGCATCCGGAGGAACATGCCTCGTTCAGAAGCACGTTGTCAACGGTGTTGTCTTTGATCTTGATACATTTCATATCCTGACCGCCGATGTCCAGAATACAGTCAACTTCCGGGTCGAAGAAAGAAGCTGCCTTGTAGTGGGCAACGGTCTCAACTTCACCTTCGTCCAGCATAAGACCGGCCTTGATCAGAGCTTCGCCGTAACCGGTGGAACAGGACCATGCGATTTTTGCGCTTGGCGGAAGCTGGCTGTAAATTTCCTGAATGGCACGGATGGTGGTAGCCAGAGGGCTTCCGTTGTTGTTGCTGTAAAAAGAGTACAGAAGGGAACCGTCTTCACCGACCAGCGCCGCTTTTGTTGTTGTGGAACCGGCGTCGATACCCAGATAGCAGTTGCCTTCATAGGATTCCAGGTCGCCGGTGGCAACGGTATAGGAGTTCTGACGCTCCTGAAATGCGTCGTAATCTTCCTGGGTTGCGAACAGGGGCTCCATACGTTCTACTTCAAATTCCAGCTTGATGGAGGCTGCCAGACGTTTCTGCATATCAAGGAGAGATACCTGGACCTCTTCCTTTGCATTCATGGCAGAACCGATGGCTGCAAAAAGATGGGAATTTTCCGGGATGATCGTATGTTCCTCATCCAGTTTCAGGGTGCGGATAAACGCCTCCCGCAGCTGATCCAAAAAGTGAAGGGGGCCGCCAAGGAATGCCACGTGACCGCGGATCGGTTTTCCGCAGGCCAGACCGCTGATGGTCTGGTTGACGACTGCCTGGAAAATGGAGGCAGATAAGTCTTCTTTTGTAGCACCTTCGTTAATTAGTGGCTGAATATCCGTTTTGGCAAAAACACCGCATCGTGCAGCGATATTGTACAGCGCTTTGTAGTCTTTTGCGTAGGTGTTCAATCCGGATGCATCGGTCTGAATCAGCGATGCCATCTGATCGATGAAGGAACCGGTACCGCCGGCACAGATTCCGTTCATACGCTGCTCTACGTTGCCGCCTTCAAAATAAATGATTTTTGCATCCTCGCCTCCAAGTTCGATGGCAACATCTGTTTTTGGTGCAAGGGCCTTTAAAGATGTGGAAACTGCGATAACTTCCTGTACGAACGGCACATTCAGGTGGTTGGCAAGAGTCAGACCGCCGGAACCGGTGATGACAGGAGAAACCTGCAGATCCCCCAGTTTTTCACAGGCCTTTCCGAGAAGAGAAGCCAGTGTTTCCTGGATATTCGCAAAATGTCTTTCATAATCGGAGAACAGAATGGTCTGGTTCTCATCAAGAACTGCGATTTTAACGGTAGTGGAACCAATGTCGATTCCAAGGGTGTATCTAGTATTCTGCATAAAATCTTCCTTTGTAAAATCAATGGTTAATTGTTTCTGATTTGTTTAAAAATCAACTGGTATTTTACACCATTTAATAGGAAAAGACAAGGGTAAAAGGGGATAGTTTTAGTTGTCAGGTCCGCCAGAGTGTGATATAATTTGCGCGAATGTGATAAGCAGCGCAATCGGAAGCATTTTCGAAGACGGAGAGAATTATTCTTGGGAGGCAAATGTGCTCCGTTTGGGACAGATCAGGCTTTCGAATCGGGCTGCGATTAAGAATGACAGAGGTAATTATGGGAAAATATACATTATTAAAAACAGAAGGCAGAGCAAAGCGTGCCAGTTTTGAGACAGTACACGGTACAGTACAGACACCGGTATTCATGAACGTGGGTACGGCAGCAGCCATAAAAGGTGCAGTTTCCACAGAGGATCTGCAGCAGATCAAATGTCAGGTGGAATTGTCAAATACCTATCATCTGCATGTGCGTCCGGGTGATCAGATCGTGAAAAAGATGGGTGGTCTTCACAAATTTATGGTGTGGGACAAACCGATCCTGACGGATTCCGGCGGATTCCAGGTATTTTCACTGGCAGGACTTCGGAAGATCAAAGAAGAAGGCGTATATTTTAATTCACATATTGATGGAAGAAAGATCTTTATGGGGCCGGAAGAAAGTATGCAGATTCAGTCCAATCTGGCATCGACCATAGCCATGGCATTTGACGAATGTGCACCGGCTCTGGCTGACCGCACCTATGTACAGAATTCCGTAGAGCGTACCACCAGATGGCTGGAGCGCTGTAAAAGGGAGATGGCAAGACTGAACAGCCTGCCGGATACTATTAATAAAGAACAGATGCTGTTTGGTATCAATCAGGGTGCGATTTTCCCGGACATCCGAATCGAGCATGCAAAACGGATCCGTGAACTGGATCTGGATGGCTATGCGGTCGGCGGTCTGGCTGTGGGCGAAAGCCATGCGGAAATGTATCACATTCTGGATGAAGTGGTTCCGTACCTGCCCCAGGACAAACCGACTTATCTGATGGGCGTCGGCACACCGGCCAATATTCTGGAAGGTGTGGAGCGAGGGGTAGACTTTTTCGACTGTGTATACCCAAGCCGAAACGGCCGCCATGGACATGTATACACAAATCAGGGAAAATTGAATCTGTTCAATGCAAAATATGAGCTGGATGACCGCCCGATCGAAGAGGGCTGTCAGTGTCCGGCCTGCCGCAGATACAGCCGGGGATATATCCGTCATCTGTTAAAGGCAAAAGAAATGCTGGGTATGAGACTTTGTGTACTGCATAACCTCTATTTTTATAACAACATGATGGAAGAAATCAGAAATGCACTGGATGAAGGCCGTTTTGCGGAATATAAAAAGCAGAAACTGGCCGGAATGGAAGCGGAAAAATAAGGCTGTTTATCCGGAAAAACATATTTACATGAGAATTACTGAATTGATATCAGATTTTTGGAATATGTATATTAAATTTGCATAAAATGCTTGCCGAACAGTGTGGTTTTGTGTATTATTGTAATAGTGCATTTTATTATGTAAATGAATTTAGGAGGAATTATAAAATGAGTATTGTTGCGAGTTCAAATCCAGAGACTATGTCCACAACAATGATGATTGTATGGATTGTAATCATGGTTGCTATCATGTATTTCTTAATGATCCGTCCGCAGAAAAAAGAGCAGAAGAGAATCTCTGCTATGCTGAATGATATGGCAGTAGGTGACAGCGTAGTAACAACAAGCGGTTTCTACGGTGTGGTTCTGGATATCACAGAAGAAGACGTAATCGTTGAATTCGGTAACAACAAAAACTGCAGAATCCCGATGAGAAAAGCAGCAATTGCTGAAGTGGAAAAAGCAGGAAGCGCTGAATAAGCAGTTGATTTGAGGTGTGCAAGGAGCACACCTCTTTTTTTACCCCAATAAGATATTCAATCCTTCTTTCCAATCATGCAGGATTGAACACCAATCGTGCAGACTGCATTGTCTTTTGTCCAATTTTACATTATAATAATTTTATTAATAAGTTTATTATCCATTCGCGTAGATCACATATCCATTCATGCAGATAACTTTGCCTTTTTTTGTATTTTAAAATAAAAATCATGTTTAGTAAGTGATTAATTGAAACTGGTTTTTAATTATTGAAACAAAGGAGGAACTGATATGAAACGGAAAATCACGAAAAAACTGATGGCGCTCCTGCTTAGTTTCTGTCTTGCACTTGGCTGTGTACCGGTGCAGACGAATGCAGGAGTATTTACCAACATTGTTACCGGAAAGTTCAAAGAGATCGGCTTTGATTATCTGGAACGGGCGATTATGTTTGGGTTAAATAAAGCGATCAGTAATACGGAAAATGAAAATGTGGCGCAGGCTCTCACTCTTACCAAGAAACTGCTTGCCAGTCCCCTCGGAAACTCGTTAAGTAAATTGACCACGATCTGTCAGGACATTTCTTCGGATCTGAATTCTATGTCTGTTGCGGCAGAGCAGAATATTGTCGCGACGAATCAGGCGCTGGCAGAACTGATGGAAAAGGTGAGCGGAGATACATACAGCACTTATCTCAATAATGACATTCGTCCATTCTATAATAAATATCTGTATATCTACAATGATTATATGGATCTCGCAGAAGCGGTCCTTGCATACAGCGATGATATGACAGCAGAAAATCTGGATAAGGTAGATCAATGTTATTATTATATCAGTCAGTTCTATGAAACAGATACCGATCCGCATACCAGCACGGAATTTAATTTTGAATCTGATTTAAGTTCCTTTCTGATCGCGATCAGCCCGTACAACTATGGTCAGGCTATAGACTATTCGGTTGATCCCTCGGATGAGAGCGCATGGGGCAGTAAATCCGGCGGAGATACCTTTCTTGATGCTGCACATGATTATTTTACCGCAGGATATGCATTTGAGGATGATATCTATGCCAGCATGGTGGCTTGTCTGAACGAGGCGACTGCGTATGTTGCAACTTACCTGACGGTATATCGGTTATATGTGGAATTTGGCACACAGCAGATCAGTTCAGATCCATCCGTGACCGATGCCGACAAGAAGGTAACTGCGCTTTGGGATGGCTATAACAAATGCGCTTATATGGCAATGCGCGGTCTTGCGCAGATGTTCAGTTTATATGAAGATGAACTGATGACGCTCATGCGTCCATATGACCGGGATGTTACCCTTTATTCCGGATATTATGATGGAAGCAATGAATATAAGTCGACGATGGAAGCGTATCACGTAAAAGTATATGGCACGGATGATACGTATTACATTGTGAAAAACGATGGAAGTACAACCGTTAAGGAGCTTTCCGGATATCAGGAAAAAACAATTTCCGGCGATACTTATGAGTATTATGGACCATTAGCTCCTTATCTCAGCATACAGAATGCTTATGTGAATGATTCGCCGCATTATGCAGAAGTACGGGCAAATATGATCACCAGTACAAGTGATCTTACTTCGATCCTTGAGTCAAATGCATATAAGCTGAATAATTCACTCATGGTTTCTTTTTTGAAAAATCAGGGGATGACTCAGATATTAAGTGTTGAGGAAAGTACGAAAGTCTCGACAGATGAAAATGATGTAAAAGCGGGTCCGTTTTTGCTTACGGATAATTATTATCTGGATATTTATGAGCCGGAAGATGTGACCTACAACTGGATCGATATTTCACAGCCGATTACAGTGACTACCGGAAACAGTACGACTGCATCGCTGGAAGCAGAAGGTGATCTGAATGACAATTCCGCAGTTTACAGTGATCAGCAGTTTCTGGCTATTCTCAAAGGTGAAGATGAATACTATACACTGGAGAATAATACAGCTCGAGTTAACGGTGTTTTTTCAAAAGTATATTATGAAGAAAATGGCGAACTGATAGATGCGGATATCAATGACGTGCCGGGCGGCGCGAAAGTGACTTTGAAGATCGGCCAGGGTTCGTCATATGATTTGAAGTCTCTTTATATCGTGGATGAGAGTGGAAATGTACTGTTTGACTATCTTGGCACGGTTACAAATGAAAATGTGGACCCATCCGAAGTTGTGGCAGGTCTTTCGACAGATGAAGATGGATTTTTTACGATCCAGTTCAGTATGCCGTACAGAAATATCAGTATTGAAGCCTCGGCATCTTACGATGCAACGGCTGAATATACAGCAACACTTACGGCAGATGAAGAAGACAGAGGTTTGATCTATTTTGCCGATCAGGCTGGTGCAGCGTCCAAAACGGTGGATGAGGGCACAACTATAACGGTGGATGTTCGCCCGTATATTTTCGAGGATTCATCGGGTAATTATACCGGTTATGTATCATCAGGGCTTAAGATTACAGATACAAGCGGCAATGAAATAAAATGGCAGGATATAACCGATCAGCAGGACAATAAAACCACTCCGGGAACGAAAACATATGAATTTATCATGCCGTCAAAAGATGTGACGATTACCCCGGTGCTGGAGCCCGGCTATGTGGTAAGCTTTTTACAGAATGCAAACGGAACGGTGAGTCTGATCGACGAAAATAGTTATGATTATCTGAATGATTCTGCTCTTGACAGTACGAACTGGCTGCTTCAGCCAATTGCTTACAGTGCTGGAGAAACGGTAAAAATTAAGGGAACTGCTGCTTCTGGCTATTGTATGGATGAGCTTTATGTAACCGGTCTGTCAAGTGCAGATCAGATGGATATACATACGCTTGGAGTTGATTCTGTGGAATTTACCATGCCGAGCGAGAATGTGGCTGTTTCCGCTGAATTTGTATCGATTATCGGAAAACATGTTGCAGCGGTGGAGGAGTGTGAACTTGGGTATATCAAGTTTCATGATACGGATTCTCCATCCAAATCCTGCGAGACCGGTGAGACAGTGGAATTCACGGTGTACCCTGATTATGAGGGTCTGCTGATAGAATCGGTAACAGTAAAACAATATAATTTCAAAACAGGAAAATATGATACCGATGTAGCTGTTAACTGTACAGATTCCGAAAATTATGTTTATTCTTTCGAGATGCCGAATGCAAATGTCAGGATCTATGCAAAATTGACCGGTTCTCTCCCGGAGCTGGTGGATGGATATTATCAGTTGGTAATACCGGCGCATCTTGTATGGTTCAGCGAGCAGGTAAACAGTGGCAATACCCATATTTGCGGACAGATAAGGGCTGATATTGATATGTCAAAAGTGGCAGACTGGACACCGATCGGTACTGCGGATCAGATGTTTGAAGGTTCTTTTGACGGCGGACATTATGAAATCAGCGGTCTTTGCCATTCTCTGTTTGGAACAACAAGGGATGCGGATATTGAAAAAGTGGTTATTACAGACAGTGCGATTACAGCGCATACAGAGAGCAGTCAGCATGTGGGGTCCATTATCGGAACCATGCTTGGTGGTACACTGAAGCTCAGCAGCAGCGAGGCGTTTGTTTCTGCAACATCACAGGAAAGCAACCTTGGCGGCCTTGTGGGTAATGCCTGCGGTACGATCACAGACTGTTACTTCGCAGGTTCTGCAAGCGGATATGGAAATACCGGCGGTTTGCTCGGAAGCTCCAACAGTGACGAGAATCCGGTTACGGTTTCGAACTGTTATGTAT
Organism: Lachnospiraceae bacterium; assembly: GCA_036310185.1. Taxonomy (GTDB): domain Bacteria; phylum Bacillota; class Clostridia; order Lachnospirales; family Lachnospiraceae; genus JALENY01. Next base: position 29,941 of record JAXJSH010000013.1, read on the forward strand.
ATTCTGCGGAAATTTCGGGTGGAGAATACACAGCGAATCTTGTGGGGTATTTCCATACTGGTTCTGTCATAGAAAATTGTTATTATAATGCGATGCTGCTTGCGGAAGGTATTGCCGGTTATATGGCAGATTATCCGAGTACGCTCAATGATGCATTTGAATTTGAACTGAATGCACTGCGATTTACAAAACAATTTGAAAATGGCCGTGTGACGCTGGATCTTAATAAAGGTGAAGTGACCGATGTTATCTGGTATCAGACGCTTGGTGTGGATGAGATGCCGCAGTTTTCCGGCAAAGTAGTGGATCTGGAAGGCGACAATTCCTTCCAGAAATTTATACCGGAACAGGATGAAAATGGCGTATATCTAATCAAGAACTATAGGAATCTGTTGTATATGATGCTTGCGTCAGGCAGTGAGCCGGATACCTATGGAACAAAAACTTACCGTTTGATGAATAACATTGACTGTGAAGGGAATGGTTGGATTTCGATTCCGACATTTGCAGGAGTACTTGACGGGAATGGTTATTCTATCTCTAATTTAGTCATTCGCAGTGATCTGAATGCGGAAAGTACCGGACTTATTACAAAAAACAGCGGAACGATTAAAAATCTGATTCTTCGCAATGTGACCTGTACGGACAGCAGCAGTGCTTACGTGGGTGCAATCGCAGGCCAGAATTATGGTACGATCACTTGCTGCGCCGTTGACAGCAGTACAACCGTATGGTCTGGCAATTACGCAGGCGGTATTGCAGGCTTAAATAAAGGAAACATCATAGACTGTGCAAACTATGCGACTGTACAGGGTGTGATTGCCGGCGGTATTGTGGGAAGAAATGAAAGACTGGTCAACAACAGTATGAATCTGGGAACGATCAAATCGACAGAGAATTCTGCAGAGACTTCTTATATAGGCGGTATTATAGGCGAGAATGATACTTCGTCATATTCCGGAACTAATAAGGGTGTTTGGGCTTGTTATTCATCAGGAACGATGGAAAATTCAGATTCCGGATATGCAGGCGGAATCATCGGACGTTCCTGCACTGCGGATAATAGGATTTGTTTTTATGATTCAGATGTTTGGCCGAATGCGATTGGTCTGGACGAGTCGAATGCAAATTACATTTCGATTTTTGTGATGAACGGCGAAGGTATGAAAACGCAGTCCTTCTGTGATACGATGACCCAGCAGGCGGAATCTCTTGACGCTGGAGAATGGGGCTGGAATCAATATCTGAATCAGGGATATCCGTACCTGAAATGCCTGGAAGGTGCTGCTTATGAAAGTCTGGAGCCGAATGAAGAAGGCATATATGAGATCGATTCGTATGAAGATCTGTTTAATCTGGCATATATGATCAAGTATGAGCCGGAGACCTATGCAGGAGAATCCTATGTTCAGACTGCAAATATCAGATGTAATCAGGAAGCATGGAAACTGGAAATCGGAATTGCAGGTGCTGAATTTAATGGGGAGTACAATGGTTCCGGTTACTATATTGTTGGTCTTCGCCCGTCAAGTTCTGTATCCGGCCTTTTCGGAGTGATCGGTACGGAGGGCGTTGTAAAGGATCTTTATGTGCTGGATTTTGATTACGAGACAGCAGCGGAGATTGCATCCGGTTTTGCCGGAATCAATTATGGTACGATTGATGGCTGCGGAAGCGGTATGAACCTTCAGACGGAACTGACGATCAAACGAGACGGTGTGGAAGTTTCTGCTATGACCCTTGACTCTGATATTAAGGCATCTGTGATTGGAGGCGGTCTTGTGGCTGTCAATGAAGGTACCATCAAAAACAGCTATAATAATGCAGAAGTGACGATCATTTCAGGCAGCAGTACAGAAGACAGTTACGCAGGCGGTATTGCCGGTAAAAATGCGGGAACCATTTTGAATATATATCAGAATGGTGTGATCACTGGCGGAACCTATGCAGGCGGCATCGCCGGTCTGAATTCCGGAAGCATTCAGTACGGATATAACAGTGCTGTGGTGACTGGTACAACAGCAGGCGCAATCGTTGGTGTTAGTGAAAATGATGATATAAATGGTTTCTTCTACAACAGTGAAATGACCGTCGCATCAGGCAGTCATGAAAACGACGAACTTGCTGTTACTGCAATGAGTATGGATGAAATGAAGACACAGGATCTGGCGGATAAATTAAATGCATTGATCGACGGACAGGATTTAAGTGAATGGACTTATGATGCATCCCAAAATGACGGATATCAGAAATTTGTACAGGATACTTCGGAAGAACAGATCCGAACGGGCATCATACGCGGCGATTTTGGAACGGTCAGCAGTGAAAAATCCGATTCTGAGGCTGAGGATGAAGATGAGACAAAAACAGACAGTGGAAAAGACAATCAGACAACAGACAGTAAAAACGATGACAAGAAAGGCATAAGTTCGGATAGATCCGGTGTAAATACCGGTGATGAGACGATCATCTGGCCGTTCGTGGCACTGCTGCTGATTTCCGTGATCTGGGTGGTCGTTATAGCAGGAAGAAAACACAGAAGCTTTTAAAAAGGTTTTTGGAAGAAAAATAGTATAAACTGAGCAATATGGCTGTATCGGTAGTTTTGATACAGCCATTTTATTATCCGTTTATTCTATGAATAAGCGTCTATGAATAAGCCTATTCTTTAGGCTTGAAAAATGCTATATTTTGGGGTATGATAGTATCTAATGATGTTGTGGGCAAAAGGTATTTTGACCCCTTGATACCTGCGGATTACTTCGCATTTTATGCTCCCGTAATTCGAAAAACATTCGAAATCCGCCCTGTTCGGGCTGCTTTCTCATGTTTTGCGGGTCTC
>JAXJSH010000014.1:0-5354 GCA_036310185.1 Lachnospiraceae bacterium
GTTATTATTCTGGGCGTTTCAAAAAATTTTGTGACCGGCAAAAGTATGGTCACATTTCTGATGCTGTGGGGTGCGGATCAGTTGATTTTTCTTCTGGTTTATCTGGTGTCGGCGCTGGCTATGATACTGACCGGAAAAATTGTGATCGGTATTCTGGGAAGTGGAGTTCTGCTATATTTCGGTATGTTTGCAGATCTCATTTTTAATCAGTATGTGAGATCCTTTTTTGAGACCAGTGTGATGGAATATGGATATGGAAAAGGGGCATATTTTTCCGCCTTTTATTACGGAAACAGTCTGAAAAACAGGCTGGTGGAGCTCTACTGGGGACAGAGAGGCATATCGGTAAGTGGTATTTTGTTTGTACTGTGCGGTGTGGCTGCAGTTACAGGGCTGTTTTTCCTGAATCGCTGGCTGATCTGCAGGCGTGATGCCGAGGCAGCAGGAAAGAGTATGGCATTTTCCATACCGGCCAGGGTGATTCATATGGTACTTTCGGTCAGTGGTGCACTTTGGATTGGTCTGCTCATAAAAGACATGGTGTATGGCCGTCAGACATTCTGGGTACTGATATCGGTTTTCTTTGGGGCTGTTTTCCTGTATGTTCTGATTCAGTTTATTTACGTTATGGATTTCCGGAAAGTGCTGATGTACAAGTGGCAGCTGGTTCTGGCAGAAGTACTGGCTATGGGAATTGCCTGTATATTCTGTTTTGACCTGTTCGGCTATGATTCTTATATGCCGCAGCTTGAAAAAACACAGAACATCAGTGTCAGCATCAGTAATTATTTTGCCGAGTCATGGTATACGATCGGGGATGAAGAACTGGATTGGGATGAATATCGGCTTCAGACCATGCAGGTGGAGCAGCAGGATGCGCTTTACCGTATGATAGCGGAACTTGTGGCAGATCAGGATGACCCGGATAATGACTTCTATGATACGATACGTGTGAGATATACACTGGACAGCGGAAGGACAGTAGATCGTCAGTATTATATCGATTATGCGGAGTATACATATGAGCTGGCCAGCCTGTTTGATGATGACAGTTTTCGTCAGAGTACATATCCCTATCTGAGTGAGCTTGGCAAACAGATCGATTATGTGTGGCTGGAATATGCCGGTGAAGAACATGAACTGGTGGCAAAAGACGGTGTGACTGTGGATGATTTTCTGACGATATACCGTGAGGAAATGAAAGATCTGCCGGGCAGTGTTATCGTGGAAGAGATTCCGCTGGCAGCACTGAGAATGGAAGACAGAACATTGGGAAATTATTTTAATATGTTTATTTATCCATCCTGCGAAAAGAGTATAGCCTGTCTGAAAAAAATGGGGTGGCAGGTTGAGCCGCTGCTTGTGGCGGAACGGGTAAAAGAGATTACCGTGGAAGATTATCGCAGGGAAGAACAGGAAGACGTGGTTTATGTGCAGGATGTTATTTATGAACAGAAAACCGCAGCTGAGATAGAGACAGATGACTATCGTACCACTTATTCAGACGCGGAAGAAATCGCAGAAATTTTGCCGGTGCTGATGGATGCAAATTATACGGAGATATGGAATGAAAGTCAGGATAATATCTATGCGGATGTTACAGTGGAAAGTCCGGGCGGCTACAGCGTAATTGTCCACTGCAAACTGAAAGCCGGGGAACTTCCGGACATATTGGAGAAAGAATAGTCTGCAGGAAAAAAGCAGATATTAAGACAGAATTTTTTTACTGGAGCATCTTGCAGCAAAGGTTTTATAAGAAAATTTTGCAAATTATAAGAAGAAGACAGGGAAAAAATATGACAGAGAAAGAGATTACACAGGAACAGGAAGAACAGCAGAAAAAGAAAAAATATCGGAGGATGGGGCCAACGATCCTTTTTGGGGTCCTGCTTTGGCTGGGAATCCTGGGAATTTCAGCCTGCAGCAATACAGGTAATGTGCAGAATCAGGAAATGAATCAGGGTGAAGAGGCAGATAACCTGTCCGAAAATGAAGCTTCTGATGGAAATGAAAATGACCAGAAGACGGACGAAGAGGAGGAAAATTCCATAACAGCGGTGGAACTGCTGGAGCTTGACGAGTCGCTGAAATATATGGGAAATCTGATTCTGGTCAATTCGGATCATCCATATCATTTTGAAGAAAACGCTGCGGATCTGGGTCTGGAGGACGTGGCTTCTTATGGAAGCGGGATTCCCATTGGTGAAGTGGGATTACAGCTGGCATCCCGTATCATGGAACCGCTGTATCAGATGATACAGGATTGTAATGGGGCTCTGGGATGCAGTGATACCGGCGTGACCAGTGCCTACCGTTCCTGGGAGGTACAGCAGCAGATTTATTCAGATTATGCCATCAACTATGGACAGAGTTATGCAGAGGCTTATGTGGCGGATCCTGGTTACAGCGAGCACCATACGGGACTGGCTCTGGATATGGGAATCTATTACGAAAACGGCGGCGTAGGAAGCTTTTCCGAAAGTGACAATGCCGTGTGGATGGATGAAAACTGTCAGAATTACGGTTTTATCCGCAGATACAAAGAGGATAAGGTGGATATTACGGGAATCAATAACGAATCCTGGCACTTCCGGTATGTGGGGATTCCCCATGCAACTTATATGAACCAGCAGAATCTTTGTCTGGAAGAATATATCGATTTTCTGCGGACACAAACTTCTGCGGATAATCCGATTACTGTAACGTGTGTAACTGGAACTTATGAAATATATGCAACAACAGAATCCGCGATCCCCATACCGGAAGGAGACTATACGGTGGAGGGAGACAATATCGACGGATATATTATAACCATTTTAAAATAGTTGCATAGTCTGAATGAATTGACCGGAGGATGGGTATGAAGAAAAAAGCAGCAGTCATCGCAGGGATTGTGGCAGTGCTTGCCATAGGAATTGGAATTTTTGTATTTGCCGGACGGGGCTCATCGGGAAGCAGCGAAGCGGTCGTGTATGTATCACCGGTGGAGATGATCATGGATCAGGGCAGCCTCGGTGTGCAGCAGCGTTTTGCGGGCGTGGTGGAACCCCAGGAAACGTATGAAGTTCAGGTACAGCAGGACAGGACAGTAAAAGAGGTTCTGGTGGAAAAAGGTCAGGAAGTACAGGTTGGAACCCCTCTTTTTACTTATGATACAGAGCAGACCGAGAGTGATCTGAACCAGGCAAATCTGGATCTGGAGCGTCTGCAGAATGAGATCAGTAATCTGAATGAACAGATCACCACGCTTCAGAAGGAGAAAAAGTCGGCCAGTGAAGAGGAAAAACTGAACTATACCACACAGATACAGATGGCCCAGAATGATCTGAAAAAGACAGAATACGAAATTAAGAGCAAAAAAATAGAGATTGAGAAGCTGAAAGATAACATTGAAAATTCCACAGTAGTCAGTGAGATGGCAGGTACGGTCAAATCGATCAGTGATGGTTCAGGCAGTGAGACGTATTATTATGGAAGCGAGTCCAGCAATGCATTTATCACCATTCTTCAGACCGAAGAATTCCGTGTAAAGGGCACCGTAAACGAACAGAATATTTTCTCCATTACAGAAGGTGCACCGGTTATCATCCGATCCAGAGTGAATGATGAGATCTGGACCGGAACCATGGGTATGGTCGATCTGGAAAATGGACAGATCGGAAATGACAGTTCTATGTATTATTATGGTTCTTCCTCCTCTTCGGAGAACCAGTCCAGCAATTATCCTTTCTATGTAACGCTGGATTCGTCCGAGGGGCTGATGCTGGGCCAGCATGTATATATTGAACTGGATGTGGGACAGGAAGAAGAAAAGCTGGGCGTATGGCTGCCGGAGTATTTTATTTGTGACATTGACAGTGATCCGTATGTGTGGGCTGACAACGGAAAAGGAAAACTGACCAAAAAACATGTAATCCTTGGACAGTATGATGAAGACATGATGGAATATGAGATTGTGGAAGGCCTCACAATGGAAGATGCCATTACTTTCCCGGAAGATTCTTTAGCAGAAGGTCTGAAGACGGAGATCACTGCGGATGGCAGTATGGGAAATCAGGCTGCGATGGATATGAGTGAGGATATGATGCTGGAAGACGGCATGACGGAAGACATGATGTGGGATGAGGACATGACCGAGGATATGATGCTGGAAGACGGTATGGCCGAAGACGTGATGCTGGAAGACGGTACTTTGGATGATGAAGCTGCGATCGGCGGTTCAGATGATTCCACAGATATGATAATCGACGCATCCGGTGATGCGGCCGAGAGGATGGAGGGCACGGAATGATATTGGAAATCCATGATGTCTGCAAAGACTATTATCAGGGGAAAATGGTAGTCCCTGTGTTAAAAGATGTTTCTTTTACCATGGAAGAAGGCGAATATGTGGCAATCATGGGTCCGTCCGGTTCCGGCAAGACCACACTTATGAACATCATCGGCTGTCTGGATACGGCCACATCAGGAACCTTTTTGCTGGATGGTGAGGATATCAGCAAGTGTTCGGAAAATGAGCGCTCCGATATCCGTTTGGGCAAAATCGGTTTTGTATTCCAGAATTTTCAGCTTTTGCCCAGACAGACAGCGCTGGAAAATGTGGAATTGCCCCTGACTTATGCAAATGTTCCGAAAAAAGAGCGAAGAGAGCGGGCCAGGACAGCCCTGGAACGTGTGGGATTGGGGGACCGTCTGGATTTTAAGCCGACTCAGCTGTCCGGCGGACAGAAGCAGCGTGTGGCAATTGCCCGGGCGCTGGTGAACAACCCAAAGATTCTGCTGGCGGATGAACCCACCGGTGCACTGGATACAAAATCCGGTGAACAGGTAATGGAACTTTTTAAAAATTTAAATGATGAGGGCGTGTCCGTTCTTATGATTACCCATGATCCGGAGATCGCCGCTCATGCAAAGAAAATCATAACAATCCGTGATGGACAGATTTTGTCGTCAGGAGGTGCCTATGAGTAAAAAGAAGAAAATAATCATTGGAGCCGGTTCGGCAGTGGCCGTAATTTTGCTGGTGATCGGCATCGTTTTTGCAGTAAAGAAAACCACAGGCAAGGAAGTTCCGGTGGTTCCGGTCAGTGATATGAGCTGGGGCTACTGGGGCAGCGATGTCAGTATATCCGGAACGGTGACGTCAAATGCATCTCAGGAAGTACATTTGAGTGATAAGGAAATTGTGCAGGAAGTGTATGTAAAAGAAGGTGATCTGGTGGAAGTTGGAACACCGCTGCTTTCCTTCGATATGACAATGACATCATTGAATCTGGAATCAGAAAAACTGAATAAAGAGGGGCTTGAAATACAGAAGGCGGGACTGGAGGCTGAAATCAGCCGTCTGAAAAAGA
>JAXJSH010000015.1:0-17425 GCA_036310185.1 Lachnospiraceae bacterium
TATGCTCCCGTAATCCTAAAAACATTCGAAATCCGCCCTATTCGGGCTGCTTTCTCATGTTTTGCGGGTCTCAAAGTCACACTTTTTCATGCAAGCATGAAACATGTGACCTTTTGACCCTGGTATCATAGTATTTATATTTATATTGAATAACATACGAGACAAAAAGGGAGAAGAACATGAGACAGGGATTCAGTAACGAAAAATACTTGAAAATGCAGTCCGAGCACATCAAAGAAAGAATTGCACAGTTTGACAACAAATTATATCTGGAATTCGGCGGAAAACTGTTTGATGATTTTCACGCTTCCAGAGTTCTTCCTGGATTTGAACCGGACAGCAAATTGAAAATGCTGCTTCAGTTAAAGGATCAGGCTGAGATCGTTATTGTCATCAGTGCCAAGGATATTGAAAAAAACAAAGTCCGCGGAGATCTTGGCATAACATACGATTCCGATGTTCTGCGTCTGATCGATGAGTACCGCGAACAGGGACTATACGTGGGAAGTGTTGTTATCACACAGATCAGCGGTCAGGACAGCGCAAAACTGTTCCGCCGCCGCCTGGAAAAACTGGGTATCAAAGTATATCAGCACTACAAAATCGACGGTTATCCGAGCAACATCGCTCATATCGTAAGCGACAATGGTTTCGGAAAAAATGATTATATTGAAACAAAGCGTCCGCTGGTCGTTATTACGGCACCGGGACCCGGCAGCGGAAAAATGGCAACCTGCCTTTCCCAGCTGTACCATGAACACAAACGTGGTATCCGCGCCGGTTATGCAAAATATGAGACATTCCCGATCTGGAATCTGCCGCTTCGCCACCCGGTAAATCTGGCGTATGAAGCTGCCACCGCAGACCTGAACGATGTCAACATGATCGACCCGTATCATCTGGAGGCATACGGAATCACCACAGTCAACTACAACCGCGATGTTGAGATCTTCCCTGTTCTGAATGCCATGTTTGAGCGCATTTACGGAAAGAGTCCATACAAATCACCGACAGACATGGGCGTAAACATGGCCGGCAACTGTATCATTGATGACGAAGCCTGCTGTGAGGCCTCCAAACAGGAAATCATCCGCCGCTCCTTTACCGCGCGCTGCGGTCTTGCCGACGGAACAAGAACAGAAGAAGAAGTATACAAAATCAATCTGCTGATGGAGCAGTGTCAGGTCACAGAACACGACCGCAAAGTTGTAGATGCCGCTCTGGAACGTGAAAAGGAAACAGGCGCTCCTGCTGCTGCTCTGGAACTGCAGGACGGCACCATCGTACTTGGAAAAACCTCCAATCTGCTGGGTGCAAATGCAGCACTTCTCCTGAACGCGTTAAAAGAACTGGCCGGCATCGCCCATGATACCCATGTGATCTCTCCATCCGCAATTGAACCGCTTCAGACACTGAAAACAGCTTATCTGGGCAGCAAAAATCCCCGTCTTCACACGGATGAGGTTCTGATTGCCCTGTCCATCAGCGCAGCTACCAATGAAGATGCGCGCAAAGCACTGGAACAGATTCCGAAACTGGCCGGTTGCCAGGCTCATACATCTGTTATGCTTTCTCACGTGGATGTGACAACAATGAAAAAACTGTCCATACAGATGACTTCTGAACCAAGATACGAAAAACAGAAAAATTATCATTAATAAAATTGGGACGGAGCCTTTGCTCTGTCCCTTACTTTTGCCCAATATCTATTCATATTCCTGCAGCAGTTCTACGTACCGCTCAATCTCGGGGCTGTAACCATACTCATAGATCTTACTGTACTGCTCATATTTCAGTCCCGGCGAAACCGTCAGCACCTCCATTTCCACACCGGCAATCCTCACCAGAAACGGAATGTAATTCATACCGTTTCTTATATAAAAAGCTTTTCTTCTTATTCGCTGTTCTTTATTTTCTGCTTCTATATTCGGATTCTCAATCTCCAGAATAAACTTTTTTCCTTTATATCGCTCTTTCAAAAGAGCAAGTGCCTTTGTTCCGTTTCCGGCACCACGATATTCCGGCGCAATGGCAAAATAATCAAGTAAGGTCATATCATCATAAGATATGGTAATCGCAAGCCCTGCAAATTCATCCTGATCTCCCAGAATCATCAGATTCTCCAATACTCCCTGCTCCTGTTTTTTTATGATCAGTGTAAAATCTTTTCGCTCTTCTGCCGGAAAGGCCTGCTCATACAAATCTTTTATTTTTAACAAATCTTCTTTTTCGACTGCTTTTATCAGTTTCATAATATTCCTTTCACATTTCCAAAAAATTCCTGTATATCCCCTTTTTCAATCAAATTCCAGGTTCGTTCAATTATACAGACTTTTCCAATTTAAAGCAAGTTCGTCTGTAACAACTAACCAAATCTAAAAAAAGTATAAACTTTTTATTGACACCCGGAAAAACTGGTGTTATGATGCAACATGTAAAGCAAAGGGGCTACGAAAGATATTCGTGGCCCCTTTCTATATTTTATATCAAAATTAATTAAGCGAAGCAAAGGTGCTTTTTTCCAGGTAAAGTGCACCTCTGTTTCGCTTTTTTAATTGAGAATTGAGGAGGAATGATTATGACTGAAGAAATTATGAATGCTGTAAGCGGCGAAATTTTCAGTGTCTGGTTCCTGATCGGAGCCGCGCTGGTATTCTGGATGCAGGCCGGATTCGCTATGGTAGAGGCCGGCTTTACCAGAGCGAAAAACACAGGTAACATTCTGATGAAGAACCTGATGGACTTCTGTATCGGTACAGTAGTGTTTATCCTGGTTGGTTTTGGTCTTCTGTTAGGAGAAGATGTATGTGGTTTTATTGGAAAACCTGGTTTTGACATTTTTACTGATTATGCTAACTTTGACTGGTCAAGCTTCGTATTTAACCTGGTATTCTGCGCGACCACAGCAACAATCGTATCTGGAGCAATGGCAGAAAGAACCAAATTTCTTTCATATTGTATCTATTCTGCAATAATCTCCGCAGTAATTTATCCGATCGAAGCTCACTGGATCTGGGGCGGCGGCTGGTTATCCGAAATGGGATTTCATGATTTTGCAGGTTCCTGTGCTATCCACATGGTAGGTGGTCTGAGTGCACTGATTGGTGCAAAAATCCTCGGACCTCGTATTGGTAAATTTACCAAAGATAAAAACGGCAAGATTACAAAAGTAAACGCATTCCCGGGTCACAACCTTCCGCTCGGATGTCTCGGTGTATTCATCCTGTGGCTGGGTTGGTACGGATTCAACGGTGCTGCTGCAACAAGCCTTGAACAGTTAGGTTCCATTTTCTTAACAACCACTGTTGCTCCGGCAATCGCGACCGTTGTATGCATGATTTTTACCTGGATCAAATATGGCAAACCTGATGTTTCTATGTGTCTGAACGCTTCGCTGGCGGGTCTTGTTGGTGTAACTGCAGGATGTGATGTTGTAGATGCAGCCGGTGCTTCTTTAATCGGCGTTGCATCCGGTCTGCTGGTTGTATTCGGTGTATGGCTGCTTGACTACAAACTCCACATTGATGATCCGGTAGGTGCTGTAGCTGTTCATATGTTAAATGGTATCTGGGGTACTATTGCAGTTGGTTTATTGGCAACCACTTCTGCCCCTGGCAATGATACATTCACCGGTCTCTTTTACGGCGGTGGATTTGACTTGCTTGGAAAACAGCTGATTGGTGTTGCTTCTGTTTTGGCATGGACCGCAGTTACCATCACAATTGCATTCTTAATCATCAAAGCAACGGTTGGTCTTCGTGTTTCGGAAGAAGAAGAAATTATCGGTCTTGACGCTACTGAACATGGTCTTCCGTCTGCATACGCAGGTTTCAGTATCATGGATATTTCAAACACCATGACCATGGATGTCAACGAAAATACAGACCTTGGAACCGACGATTACGAACTTGCAACTCCGGCTCAGCGCGATGCAGCTGTTAAAGTGGTTCAGACTCCGACAGTTGCTGCAACCGGTATCTACAAAGTTGTTATTATTGCCAAACTGTCCAGATATGAAAAGGTTAAGAGAGCCCTCAATGAACTGGGTGTAACCGGTATGACTGTCACTCAGGTTATGGGCTGTGGTGTCCAGAAAGGTGCCGGCGAAATGTACCGCGGTGCTGAAATCGATGCTACTCTCCTTCCGAAAGTTAAACTGGAAGTTGTCGTAAGCAAGATTCCGGTAGAATCCGTAATCGAAACTGCTAAGAAAGTTCTTTACACAGGCCGTATCGGCGATGGTAAGATCTTCGTATACAACGTAGATAAAGTTGTTAAGATCCGTACCGGTGAGGAAGACGCAGCTGCTCTTGCAGATGTGGAATAAAGAAACATAAAAAACCACAGGCAGTTGATCATAAGATCAGCTGCCTGTTTTTTATTCATCAATCTCACTCCGCTTATCACCTCTGACAAGCCAGACCTCCCAGACCTCCTTTTTCAATCCCACACATACATTCCAAAAAACGCCAGAAGTCCATCGCCGCAGTTATACTCGATTCCACAGCTTTCCGTCAGTTTCCGTACAAAAATGCAGTAAGCAGACATACAGGAATAGCGCAGTTCCGGATAGTTACAGGGTTTTTTATCAACCAGAGCACACGGCGTACAAAGTGCACAGCCGCTTGCACCGATCATAAATCCCTGGCAGCCTTCCTGCCGAATCCGTCTCATTAACCGCTGCGAAGCACTATTATGACCGCTTTTGGCATGCTTAATCGCCTTTTGATCCGTATAATCTGATATTTCCCATATAGTCTGCAGTACCAGACCTTTTTTATGCGCTAAAATACGCTGTTTCATCTCTTCTGCGGTACCACATTCCGGCGGACAGGAATAATTAACCCCATACTGCCCGCACAGATTCTCCTCGCATAAAGGGCGAAAAGACGGATCGAACACAATCTGGTCCGTATCGATCATCTCAGCCGCTGTAAATCCCTCTTCAATTGCATATTCAATCATTTTTTCTTCTGTCATACAAAACCACCATTCTTTACACCCAGCTTAAAACAAGCGTTTCGCTGCTTCCAGCCGCTTTCCAAACTGTTCATAAAAATCTTCTGTTTCATTATAAGGCTGATAATAGAATTGTTTTAATATATACATACTGACCGTCTTCGCATATTCCAATCCCTGCTCCGTATGCCTTTCCATATCTTTCAGGAAATAATGCCAGTCGTTGATGAATTTCTCATATTTTCTTATATCCGGTGTATCAATCCATTTTTTCACTTTAATTTTGGCACGGTTCTCTTTCCGGCACTCATGCACCTGCAAAAAATACTGAAAACTGCCGTTTTCATAAAAGCGTCCCAGCGGAAACAGGCGACAGATCCCCGGACGGATGGAATGAATGCTGCATCTTCCCTCTTTCGTCAAAAAGGAACACTGCTCTTTTTCTCCTGCCATCTTCAGATTCGGCAATATGAGTCCGTCCACCACATTCAATTCCAGATTTTCTGACAGTAATTCTTCAAATGTTTTGCCAAGTCCTCTGGATAACCGATCTGCATCCAGCGGGTCCAGAACGATGGATTCTCCCATCCCGCAGCAGCAGTCAAAACACCCCCGGCAGTCGCCGCAGTCCGCTTTGACCAGGTCGTTGCTTCCATACAGTTTTCCATCTGAAATTTCTTTTATATCTACGTATCGTTCCATATTGTCATCTTCTTTCTATCGTTCTTTTCATAATCTGGGAAATTACAGCTTTGTCCATCAAGAGAGTTCTGCTCTTAGCAGTTATGAGCCATTCCTCTCCCCTTCAGCAATACAGAAAATAGAATACTGCAATATGTAATATTAAAAACAGCGGTACCAGTATCCTGAAATTCCAATGCTTTGTTTTATGATGAAATGACAACATCCCAACCAAAGCGCCAAAGCTGCCTCCTGCAAGAGCAGTCAGAAGAAGTGTTTTTTCTGAAATTCTCCACTGACTCCGCCTGGCCCTTTTCTTGTCAATCCCATATAGCGCAAATGTAACAAGATTTATCACAATCATATAAATGCTTAACCCAGTCTCAATCATATTAAACCTCTCTGTCTTCCATCTCTGATGATCACCTGTGCTGCTGCAAACAGCCCCTGACATCTGCCATTCTTACACGCTTTAAAACGTCAGCCTCATCTGATACCAGAGCGCATTCCCGTGCTCTGATTCTGACACGCCTTCATCCACAAAGCCAAACTTCGCATAATAAGGAACCAAACGTTCTTTACAAGTCAGCACCAGACCCTTTCTCCCCTGTTCCTTTGCATCTGCAATCGCCTGACGAAGCAGTTTTTCGGCGCAGCCCTGCCTTCGATATTCCGGTATGGTATCAACCCCAAAAATCATCTGCCAGCCGCCCTCCGGATCATGCATTGAAGCATCCGAATACATCTCATCCGTCAGATCTGCCTGATCTGTGACCATTCCATTTACAAAGCCTACTAATTTGCCTTCATCAAACAAAAGCCAAAAATGGTCCGGATACACGCTCAGGCGAGCCCGGAAATCAGCTTCTCTGGCCGCCTCTGCCGCCGGAAAACACTGCGCTTCCACCGCCGTTATCATCTGTAAATCTTCCATTGCTGCAGTTCGAATATACATTTTATTCAATCTCTTTTCCTTTGTTCCTGTTTTAATTATAGCCGCTTAAAAACATGAAGTCATATATCTGAATTGTACATGGAAATCCGTTTATAAAGTACAGTTTATATATATGTATCCATAGCTGCCAGCATTGCCACAGATAACCAAAGTATCCGGATTCAACGTCTATTCTCTGTAAATGCAGGTATTCTGGAATTTTAATGAGCAGCAGCTTATAAACATTACTTATGCGTTTATAATCCTCATAAATTGTAACATGTAACACGGCAACTCTCAATTATTAATAATTAGGTAAGCATTACAAATTACATGTATATTAAGAAAACCTATTTTCTATAACCCTTTTTTGCACGTACAAAAACCTCCGAAACGTATAATGCGTCTCGAAGGCCTTTGAGAAAGGGAGATATATACAAATATTAGATAATTGGCAAAAATAGAATTCAGTTACCCGAAAAAGCATTCACAATTTATTCAAATATCATTCAAAAACCTTTAACCTGATAAACACGATTTCTTCATGATTATTGAATATACTAACATTATCAAATAACAACAGCAATAATGCTAATAATTACTTTTTCGATAAACTTTTTCATAATAGTGCCAGGCAGCCCAGCTGACCTGGCACCCTCCTTTTTATGGAGCTTTTAAAAAGTTCTTTTTCTTTATAAAAGCCCCATTTAACATTTCTAAACAGTTCCTGTCTTAAATGCTTTTGCAAATCCCCGATTATACTTCAAATAAAAGATCTGCGTAGGACGGATACGGCCATACAGCTTTATCCACAATCATCTCCAGTGCATCAATCGGTGCACGAAGTGCTGCCATAGCCGGAACTACACTGTCATGATAGAATACAGCCTGTTCCTGACCTTCTTCCATGGCTGCAGCCTGATTTGTGATTTCAGTCAGACTGTTCAGTGCATTCTGAGATTCAGCCAGCAGAGCGGATACTTTTTTCAGAAGTTCTGTCTGTACACTTGCATCTGCGCCGGCTGCTTTCACTGCATTTACAGATCCAGCCAATGAGGTTGTATAGCCAATAACAGCCGGAATCAACTGTTTGGATGCCATTTCAATCATAGTTCTTGCTTCAATATTGATTGCTTTTGCATATGCTTCAAACTGGATTTCTGCACGTGCACTCAGCTCTGCTTCTGTAAATACGTTGAAGTCAGTAAACAGTTTTACTGCTTTATCGGTTGTCAGAGCCGGAATCGCCTCAACCATGGACTTGATGTTCGGAAGTCCTCTTCTCTCAGCTTCTTCTACCCATTCATCAGAGTAACCATTGCCATTGAATACGATTCTCTGATGTTCTGTAGCATATTTCTTAATCAGATCATGTACAGCTGCGTCAAAGTCATCTGCTGTTTCCAGGATATCACAAGCCTCTTTGAATGCTTCAGCAACAATCGTATTCAGTACGATGTTCGGCTGTGCAATCGAATCTCTGGAACCAACCATACGGAATTCGAATTTGTTTCCGGTAAATGCAAACGGTGATGTACGGTTACGGTCGGTTGCATCTTTATTAATATCACTTAATGTACTTACGCCTGTGTTCAGTTTTGTGCCTTTTAAGCTATGTGTTGCACTTCCGGTGCTGATGAGCTGATCCAATACATCTTCCAGCTGTTCACCAAGGAATACGGAAATGATTGCAGGCGGTGCCTCATTTGCTCCAAGTCTGTGGTCATTACCTGGGTCAGCTGCGGATTCACGAAGCAGATCTGCGTGAACATCCACTGCTTTTAAGATACAGGTTAATACCAGCAGGAACTGAATGTTCTCGTGAGGTGTTTTGCCCGGTTCCAGCAGGTTGATGCCGTCGTCTGTAGTAATGGACCAGTTGTTGTGTTTACCGGAACCATTGACACCTGCAAATGGTTTTTCATGAAGCAGACATTTCATACCATGCTGGCATGCCACTCTCTTCAGAGTCTGCATAACAATCTGGTTGTGATCTACTGCCACGTTTGCCTGCGCATAAATCGGTGCCAGTTCGTGCTGTGCCGGAGCAACCTCGTTGTGCTGTGTCTTTGCGGTTACACCCAGTTTCCACAGTTCAATATTTACATCTTTCATGTAACTTGCAATTTTCTGGCGGATGGTTCCGAAATAGTGATCATCCAGTTCCTGACCCTTTGGCGGCATTGCACCAAATAAGGTACGTCCTGCAAAGATCAGGTCCGGTCTCTTCAGGAATTTATCTGCATCTACCAGGAAGTATTCCTGCTCCGGTCCTACGGAAGCAGTTACTTTCTTTGAAGTAGTATTTCCAAATAATTTTAAAAGTCTTAAGGACTGTTTATTTACAGCTTCCATAGAACGAAGAAGCGGTGTTTTCTGATCCAGTGCTTCGCCTGTATAAGAACAGAAAGCAGTCGGAATACAAAGTGTTGCACCTGCTGCATCCTGTCTTACGAATGCCGGTGATGTACAATCCCATACGGTATAGCCTCTTGCCTCAAAAGTTGCTCTTAATCCGCCTGACGGGAACGAAGAAGCATCCGGTTCACCTTTGATCAGTTCTTTACCGGAAAAGCTCATCAATACTTTGCCATTTGGCAGCGGAGCAGAAATAAAGGAATCATGTTTTTCTGCAGTCACGCCGGTAAGCGGTAAAAACCAGTGTGTATAATGTGTGGCACCTTTTTCAATGGCCCATTCTTTCATCTCATGTGCAATAACATCTGCGGTAGCCAGATCCAGTTCAGAACCTTCCTCTATTGTCTTTTTCAGTTTCTGATACACTTTTTTCGGAAGTCTTTCCTGCATTACCGTGTCGTTAAACACATTTTCACCGAAGATTTCTGATACCTTAGTAAATTCACTCATATTCTCTCTTCCTTTCACAATAATTTCCTCATCTGCTCTCGCAGAGCTTTCATGCACTGATTGTTTTCAGTTTGTCATGAAATAAAAAAGGGCACTCCACTATTGTGGAACGCCCTTGTTCACTAATCCATTTGGAAATCCCGTTTCCAACTGCTACTAACATACTCCATATGTAAGCAAATTGCAAGCGGATTTTCAAATTTTGTGAATTTTGAATAATCACGCTTTGTCGATGGAACCAAAAATCTCCATTTTTTCTTTTACAGTAGCTTTGATTGCTTCTGCACCCGGAGCAAGAAGTTTACGCGGGTCGTAACCTTTACCCTGCTGATCTTTTCCAGCTTCGATGTATTCACGTGTAGCTGCTGCAAATGCAAGCTGGCATTCTGTGTTTACATTGATCTTGGAAACACCAAGGCTGATGGATTTCTGAATCATATCGGTCGGGATACCTGTACCGCCGTGAAGAACCAGCGGAAGATCGCCTGTCAGCTGCTGAACAGCATCCAGAGTTTCAAAGCTTAAGCCTTCCCAGTTAGCCGGATATTTACCGTGAATGTTACCGATACCTGCTGCAAGGAAATCTACGCCAAGGTCAGCGATCATTTTACATTCCTTCGGATCTGCACATTCGCCTCTTCCTACTACACCATCTTCTTCTCCGCCGATGGAACCAACTTCTGCCTCGATGGAGATTCCTTTTTCATGGCAAAGAGCAACCAGTTCTTTTGTTTTTGCAACGTTTTCATCGATCGGATAGTGAGAACCGTCGAACATTACAGATGAGAAACCAGCTTCGATACAAGCCAGACATCCTTCGTAGCTGCCGTGGTCAAGATGAAGTGCTACCGGAACTGTAATCTTCAGTTCTTCCAGCATACCGTTAACCATACCTACGATTGTTTTGTAACCAGCCATGTATTTACCAGCACCTTCGGATACACCAAGGATAACCGGTGAATTGCATGCCTGAGCGGTAAGAAGAATAGATTTTGTCCACTCCAGGTTGTTGATATTAAACTGTCCTACTGCATAGTGGCCAGCTTTCGCTTTGTCAAGCATCTCTTTTGCTGATACTAACATTGTAAATCCTCCTTTTATTTCGCATTGAATAAAACACTATATCTATTATACGATATTTTCAGCAAATTGCAATCGAAAAAGTCATCTGTTTCTCCGACTTTCCTGATTTTTTTACATATTGCCTTTCTCAATTTCATTTTTCCTGAGGCACCCGGATGATCTGCATGCCATGATAAAGGTTGTCAATACGGACAAATGTCTGATTTCCGCCAAATTCTCCGTCCAGTGTCCACGGTACTTCTTCCGCAGATTCCACCACTACACATTTTGCTTTTCCGGAGAGGATCTTTTCCGTTTTATCATCTGCAGTCAGCAGATTTGTGATGATCTCCTGCATCTCACTCAGATTTTTCGGTTTTCGGATAAAGGTATACTCAAAAGTTCCGTCATCCAGTTCCACATTTTTTCCGGTCAGTTTCTTAAATCCCCCGACTGAGGTAGAATTGGTCACCATCCCGTAGATAAATTCATCTTCACAGATTTCCCCTTCGATTTCCACTTTCATATGATATGCCTTCACATCGGCAAGGCTCTTTACACCTTCCAGTACATATGCCATATGGCCAAACAGTTTTTTCAATTCCTGATTGGTTGCATAGGTCACTTCTGTAAAAAGGCCAAATGCCGCCACGTAAACAAACACATCATCATTAAAAATTCCTACATCATATGATTTCGGCTCACCGTCCACAATATCAAAGGCTGCCTGGACAACATTTTTGCTCAGGCCCAGGCTGGAGGCATAATCGTTTGTCGTTCCGATCGGAATATATCCGATTGGAATATTTTTCCCGGATTTTACCATGCCGGTGGTCACCTCATCCAGGGTACCATCACCGCCGCTGCATACGATCACCGATACATCGTCTCTTACATTCTCCACTTTCTGAATGGCATCTTTCGGTGCCTGTGTCGGATATACCTCAACTTCGTATCCGCCCTTTACAAATACTTCAATAATCTCTCCCAGCTTGGCCAGAATCTGACCTTTTCCTGCATTTGAATTGTAAATAAACAGTAATTTCTTTTCCATATTCGCTTCCTCTTTGCTTCTGCTTAACCCATATCTATGCGTTTTCCCAATTCTTCCAAAGTATACTGCTCCATTTTTTCTCTGTCAAATAAAGAAACTATTAAAAAGCTTTTATCGTATCCTGGCTGTCATCATTTGTCTTTTCAATCTTTTTGATCACCACAGGATAGCTGTAGGAATCGTTTACTTTTACCATTACACGGTCCCCTTCTTTTCGTCCCCGGATAGCTTTTCCAATGGGGGACTCAATGCTGATCAGCCCTTTGATGGAGTTTCCCCGGATACTGGTCACAAGGCGATAGGTCTCATACTCATCATCTTCTTCGAAATATACCGTGACGGTGTTGTTTATGCCCACTTCATCTTCTTTTGATGAATCGGATATCACGGTGGAGGTCTTCAGCATGCGCTCCAGATATCGGATACGGCTTTCGTTTCGGTTCTTATCCTTTTTTGCTGCATGATATTCAAAGTTTTCACTTAAATCACCATGGGCTCTGGCTTCTTTTACCGCCTCAAGTGCTTCTTTTCGCACCACCAGTTTGCGGTATTCGATTTCTTCTTCTATTTTTTTTACATCACTTTCCGTTAACTGACTTTTCATAATCTCCTCTTTCTTTTCAAGCTCTTTGATTGCCTTTTTGCTGCTTTCTGTTTCTGCAGTTTATGGTATCATCTTTTTGTTTTTCAGAGACTTTCCACTTTTATCTACAGCGGATACGTTTTTCATTTCTTCCAACATCGGATTATACTTTGTCATCCCAGGATTTTCTGCCCATACGCACCGCTTCCACGTGGGAAGCAATTTCATCGGACGCATGGTTCATCAGATAATTTTTTCCGGACTCTCTTTTTGTCCGGATTTCCTGGCGCACCTGTTCTTTTGCCCAATCAATCTCATCCCTCAGTTCCCGGGCAGACAAAAGCTTACAGCCCTGCCCCCGGATAATCACCTGCTCCAGCCCGTCCGAAGTGGCTACTGTCACATCGTACTTTCTTCCTATTTCATGGGCCGTTTTCTCAATATACTGATCGGCAGTCTCTGCCTCCTTCGTATACACCACATAAATTCCATGGTACTTCTGCACGGATCCGATTCCGCCTTCCACTTTATAGGCATCAAACACCAGGATCAGATTACAGTTTCTGATTCCCCCATATTCGCTTAGAATATCCATCAGTTTGTCACGGGCACTGTCGATGTTATTTTCCGCCAGCGCTTTCAGATCTTCCCATGCAAAAATAATATTATATCCATCCACCAGAAGATATTCTTCTAATTTCACTTTTGTTTTTGGCTGATATGGTTTTTCCGGCATGGACTGTTTTGGCACCCTATTTTCCCAGTCAGATGATTCCGCCCTACCGGTTCCATAACTGCCGGCAGATGATACCCGCCGTGATTCTCCGCCGATTTTTCGTTTTACCGGGCCGTATGTCCGTTCAAAAATATCTTCCAGTTCTTTTTCTGATGCCCAATATTCCTTCTGGCGCTGTTCATAGGGCTGATCCGGAACGATATCCACAGGCGCCGCCTTCTCTTCCATTTCAAATCCACAATCCACGTGCATATAATCACGAACCTGATTCCACGGTACCACAAAGCCTGCGCCATGGGCGCAAAATACAGAACCCGTTGGGTTGTCCAGATCCCGTTCCGAATCGTAACCGATCGATTCCACGATCTCGTCCTGATTGTGACAGGGTTCATAGCCTTTTAATGAACAAAACAGACGCCCCCGGCCTTTGCTGTAAGAAATCACCTCACGCTGATAATCACGCATGGCAGAAACCGGCGCATATCCGGTAAGAATACTCATTTCCTCATCCTGAGCGGGCGGTTCAAATCGACCATGCATCTTTTGTACATCAGACATGGCGCGGCCAATCATCTCCGGCGGCAGTTCCAGCCGAAACTCATAATAGGGTTCAAGAAGGATGCTCTCTGCCATTTTCAGGCCCTGGCGAACCGCACGGTACGTCGACTGGCGGAAATCCCCGCCTTCCGTATGCTTTAAATGAGCCTTTCCCCCAATCAGCGTAATCTTCATATCCGTGATCGGAGAACCGGTCAGCACGCCCAAATGCTCTTTTTCTTCCAGATGGGTCAAAATCAGACGCTGCCAGTTTCGATCCAGCACATCTTCGCTGCAGTTCGTGGTAAAATGCATCCCGCTTCCCTGTTCTCCCGGTTCCAGCAGCAGATGCACCTCCGCATAATGGCGCAGGGGCTCGAAATGCCCTACCCCTTCGACCGGTTCTCTAATTGTTTCTTTATACATAATGTTGCCCGTACCAAAACGCACTAACACACCAAATCGCTCAAAAATCAGGCTGCGCAGAACTTCTGTCTGCACTTCTCCCATAAGCTGGGCATGTATCTCATTCAGTTTTTCATTCCATACAATATGAAGCTGCGGCTCCTCCTCTTCCAGCAGGAGAAGTTTCTGCAGCATCCCATGTACATCCGCATCGGGGGGCAGCTCAATCCGATAGTTCAGAACCGGCTCCAGAATGGGCATATCCGACGCTTTTTCGCAGCCAATCCCCTGCCCCGCATAGGTACTCACCGGACCGGTAACTGCACAGACCATTCCAGCAGCTGCCTCATCGGTCAATTCATATTTCGCCCCGGAATAAATACGGATCTGATTCACTTTTTCTTCTTCCAGCAAAAAACTTTTTACTTTCAGACTTCCGCCGGTGACTTTCAGATAAGTCAGCCGACTGCCCTGATCATCCCGGACTATCTTATATACTTTTGCACCAAATTCAGCCGGGTACTCCGGAATACGAATATACCGTTCCAATCCCCGGATAAAGGTATCCACGCCGGTCATCTTCAGCGCAGAGCCAAAATAGCAGGGAAATACTTTTCTTTCCTGTATCATCTGTGCAATTTCGTCTTCCGATACCTGGCCCGTTTCCAGATAATGTTCCAGCACCGTTTCATCGCATACAGCCAGATTTTCCAGAAAATCTTCCGATTCCATATCCCCGGAGAAATCCATACAATTTTCGTTCAGCCTGTGTTTTACATCTTTCAGCAGTTTTTCCTTATCTGTACCTGCCTGATCCATCTTATTGATAAAAAGGAACACAGGTATGTTGTATTGACGAAGCAGTTTCCAGAGGGTCTGGGTATGCCCCTGCACTCCATCTGCACCGCTGACCACCAGAACAGCATAATCCAGCACCTGCAGCGTTCGTTCCATCTCTGCCGAAAAATCCACATGCCCAGGTGTATCCATAAGTGACACATCCAGATCGCCCATCCGAAAAACAGCCTGCTTGGAAAAGATTGTGATTCCCCGCTGACGTTCCAGTTCAAAGGTATCCAGAAATACATCTTTATTATCTACCCGGCCTGCTTTGCGGATTGCCCCGCACAGATAGAGCAGGCTCTCAGATAAAGTTGTTTTCCCGGCATCTACATGGGCCAACAGACCAACACATATATTACCCATAAAAATGCCTCCTCTCCTGATTGCATATTATGCTAATTATATCACAAGAGGAGGCTGTCGTCGAGATACTGCACCGCCAGAAAACGCGGCTTTTAACAGCGCCATGTGGATTTTATCAAGCCCAACATACTGTTATCTTTTTTATTTTGTTGTCAGAGAGCCCTTTCCCATTTATAATGGTATTATGAAAAATACAAAAAAACGTGCCTCATGGTACAAACTGGACCTTTCTGCGAATGTATACCCTACTTTGCAGCGTAAAAATTTTTCAAGCGTCTACCGCATCTCCGTGACACTGAAGGAAACCATTCAGCCGGATCTGCTGCAGCACGCTGTAAATCTGACGCTCCCGCGATTCCCTACTTTTAAAACAGCACTTCGCCGGGGGCTTTTCTGGCGTTATCTGGAACCGAACCACCGCCCGGGACCGTTTGTCCGTCCGGACATTCAGAATCCCTGCATGCACATGAACTTTCGCTCCGATAACCGATATCTGATCCGGATTTATTATTATCAAAAGCGTATTTCTCTGGAAGTATTTCATTCACTCTCGGATGGAAATGGTGCTCTTTATCTTCTGCGTACACTGACCGCCGTTTATCTGCGTCTGGCCGGATATGATATCCCGGACGGAACCGGTGTACTGAATATTAATGAAGATCCTTCACCGGAAGAACTGGAAGATGCCTATATGCGTTATGCCTCTTCCAAAACCTGCCGGCCCCGGAGTCAGGAAAAAGCATATCGCGTCCAGGGCACGCTGGAACCACTGCATACGCTCAACATTATCTGCGGTGTTATGCCTGTGGATGCCCTGTTAAAAGTAACCAGAAAATACAAAGTTTCCGTAACTGAATATCTGAATGCGGTTCTTCTGTATGCGTTGATGCAAAAGCAAAAGTCTGACGGCGTTTTTCGTGAAAAACCGGTGAAACTGGCGATTCCGGTCAATCTGAGAAATTTTTTCCCATCCAAAACACTGCGCAATTTTATTTCCATGGTTTACCCGGCCATTGATCCTCGAATGGGCGATTATTCATTTGAAGATATCCTGACCCAGGTGCATCATTATATGCGGTACTATATTAATGACAAATTTCTGAACGGAGACATTACCACGCATGCTGTAACGCAAAAAAATCCGTTTATTCGCGTGGTCCCGCTCTTTGTCAAAGATTTCGTGGTAAAACGTTTTTACATACGGGTACAGGACTGCCAGTCAAGTGCCGGTCTGACCAATCTGGGCGTCATCACACTGTCGGAAGAGCTGCAAAAACATGTGGAACGATTTGACGTCCTGATGGGACAGCCTTTTTCCGCGCGCACCAACTGCGCGGTCATCAGTTACCAGAACACGCTGACTCTCAATTTTGCCAGCTGTATTGCGGAAACGGATGTGGAGCGCTACTTTTTCCGAAAACTGGTGCAGGACGGAATTCCTGTCAAAATCGAAACCAACCGAAATATGGAGGAATGATTATGTCATATTGCGTAAACTGCGGGGTAGAGCTGGACAGAACCTGTCAGACCTGTCCTTTATGCCGCACCCCGGTACTCAATCCAAATCAGCCGGTTGATAAAGAAAGCCCCATGCCATACCCCATAAGAAAAGGCGTGGCAGAACCGGAAACACACAAAGAAGTCACGATTCTGATCAGCACTATTTTACTCACTACTTCTGTCATCTGCTTTCTTCTGAATCTGCTTCTGGTCAGCCACAGTCACTGGTTTGTGTATGTGGTCGGCCCCTGCGTCATATTATGGATTTTTTTGATTCCATTTTTCTTTCCCGGAAAACTTCCAAACTGCGCCTGCATTATTTTAAATGGTGTCAGCATCGCTGCCTACCTGAATATTATTTCAGGCATGCATCCGGGTCAGGGATGGTATCAGGATATTGCGCTTCCGGTCACTGTACTGACCACTGCACTTGTGATCCTTTTTTATCTGTTTTCATACCGCCGCAGGCGCTCTTTCATAGCAAAAACAGCCTGGCTGTTGGGCTCAGCTGCCCTGCTTTGTGTTTCAATCGAACTTCTTCTTCATTTTCATGACCGGCAGCCATTGTTTTTGTCCTGGTCCGCCGTTGTGTTGACCTGCTGTGTTAGCGTGGATGTGGTATTGATTACCATTTATTTTATGAAAGGTTTGCGGGAAGAACTCCGCAGAAGAATGCATTTTTAACACATTCAAAAAGATCAGAAGAACTGCTGCTATGGCTGAACTGCAGTTCTGACATCAAGAATGCGCTCATAGATCCGCCTGAGCCGGAAATATGAGCGCATTTGCACCTGCTTGTTTTATCTTATATCATATATCTGCAATTTTAAGATACCAGGGGCAAAAGGTCACATGTTTCATGCCTGCATGAAAAAATGTGACTTTGAGACCCGCAAAACA
>JAXJSH010000016.1:0-22986 GCA_036310185.1 Lachnospiraceae bacterium
GACTATAATAACAGAAGGTACAGGATAAAACAATCTGACGGATAATACATCAGAATAATTTATACTGTGCCTTCTTTTAATTTGCGTAAAAATGAAGAAAAAAGAAGCGTAGAAAGTTACGATTTACAATATATAAAGCAAATTTTTCAGTAGCGGTACATATGTGTAGATTGTACTTTCATGGCAAAACAACATCACCCCATTTAGAAGCTATTATCGCAAAAAATTTAATACCAATACGAACAGAACGCCATTATCCTCGAAAACTGACTGTAAAAGTATTCCACAGCTTCTTGTATAGAGTAGCATAAAATAAGCGAATTGAATAATATTTCAAAGCAGAATTTTCACACTTCTGCTTTTTTGTGATGCCCTAAAAAGGAAAATAGAGATTGAAGATTCGTTTCCTTCAACCTCTATTACTTAAGAACCGCATATTTACAATGTTAACTTAATGACATTGGGCATTAGCCGATTCCCTCCTTTGATAAAGCATTATTTCGTAAAGTAAGAGACTGAACTCCTTCTTTTAGTAGTTTGTTGCACGTCTTTCGAAGTGAGCCTGCGGATGAGCGCATACCGGGCATACGTCAGGAGCATCTTCTGCTGTGTGAACGTAACCGCAGTTGCGGCATTTCCATCCCTGAGGAGCATCGCCTTTGAAGGTGTTGCCAGCTTTGAAGTTTTCCAGGAGTTTCAGGTATCTCTCTTCATGTCTTGCTTCAACGGAAGCCACACCGGCAAATTTTACAGCCAGTTCATGGAAGCCTTCTTCTTCTGCTTCTCTGGCCATACGTGCATACATATCAGTGTGCTCGTAGTTTTCACCTGCAGCAGCGTCTGCCAGGTTTTCTGCTACATCACCGATTCCGTGGAATTCTTTGAACCACATTTTTGCGTGTTCTTTTTCCTGATCAGCAGTCTCTAAAAAGATGGCTGCCATCTGTTCATAACCAGCTTTTTTTGCAGCTGATGCATAATAAGTATATTTATTTCTTGCCTGGGATTCGCCTGAAAACGCTTCCATCAGGTTTTTTTCTGTTTTGGTTCCGGCATATTTAGACATATCTTTTCCTCCTCTTTTTGAATGAAAATTTTTATCTTTTTACAATCTGCAGCAGATTGTCGGGGTACAGCAATTTACGAAAAACTGCAGTTTAGCCAAAGTATCTCTCTAACAGGCCTTTGAATGCCTTTCCGTGACGGGCTTCATCTCTTGCCATTTCATGAACGGTGTCGTGAATTGCGTCAAGACCGGCTTCTTTTGCGCGTTTTGCCAGATCGAATTTACCAGCGGTTGCACCGTTTTCTGCGTCTACACGCATTTCCAGGTTTTTCTTTGTGCTGTCTGTTACCACTTCACCAAGAAGTTCTGCAAATTTAGCTGCATGTTCTGCTTCTTCGTAAGCAGCTTTTTCCCAGTAGAGACCGATTTCCGGATAGCCTTCTCTGTGAGCTACACGAGCCATAGCCAGGTACATACCTACTTCAGAGCATTCACCTTCGAAGTTGGCTCTTAAATCAGCGATAATGTCTTCGCTTACGCCTTTTGCCACACCGACCACATGTTCCGCAGCCCAGGTCATTTCGCCTTTCTGTTCTGTAAATTTATCAGCCGGAACTTTACATACCGGGCAGAATTCCGGTGCGGAATCTCCTTCATGAACATAACCACATACACTACATACAAATTTTGCCATATTTTTGTTCTCCTTTACTTATATAATTTATTTTGCCATATTTAATTTTTTGTTTATCAGTAATAATAGTAATTATTACTGATTTTAATTTAACATATACATGCCGGTTTGTCAATATGTTTTGATATATTTTTTCAAAAACACTTGCTTTTTCTGAAAGTTCTAAGAAAATATTTCCTTAATTCAGACATTGGTCGCAGGTTCCATAAAAGAAAATGGTGTGACCTTCAATCTGGCCGCTGAAATCCTTTTCTGTTATCTGTGGATCATAATCCGGAATGTGGGTGGGCATGTCGATCACCCTTCCGCATTTGTGACAGATAAAATGGTTATGAGGCTTCGTGTTGCCGTCGTAATGTTCTTTTCCGTCCCCGGCGGTTATTTTTCTGATTTCTCCCAGATCGCTGAGCAGTCCCAGATTGCGGTAAACAGTTCCAAGGCTGATATTTGGATAAATCAGTTTGATATTTTCATATACTACGTCGGCAGTGGGGTGGTCATAACGGTCGGCCAGAAATTGTTTAATGGATTCGCGCTGTCGGCTGTATTTTAATGTAGCCATACAAACCTCCTTTCCAATAATAGTAATTGTTACTGTTTCTTTTATTTTAATATGAAAGCATGGACATGTCAAGCAGAAATCGTTATAATGATGAAAAAAATGATAGTATAATGAGAAAATTGATATTAAATACACAAAGGATTTGTGAGAATATTATTATAAGAAATTACGACTATGGAGAAGATTATGGATAAACTATATATTGTAATACCTGCTTATAATGAAGAAGAGATGATTACGACGGTAATTGATCAGTGGCATCAGGTTGCTGTTTCAGTCGGACCGGAGAGCCGGCTTGTGGTCATTGATGATGGAAGCAAAGATCATACTTATGAAATTATAAAAAATTGTGAGAAGAAATATCCTCAGCTCATAGCTCTTACAAAAGAAAACGAAGGACATGGTGCTACGATCCGGTACGGTTATAAATATGCCATCGAGCAGGGGGCGGACTATATTTTCCAGACGGATTCGGATGGTCAGACATTGCCGGAAGAATTTCCTCAGTTCTGGAGACGCAGAAACCGTGCCGCAATGATTATCGGACACCGTGCCCGCCGCGAGGATGGCTTCAGCCGATATGTGGTGACGAAGGTGCTGAAATATGTGCTGCTGGCTGTTTTTCATGTAAAAGTGACGGATGCGAATACACCGTTTCGTTTGATGAAAGCAAGTGTGCTGAAAGAACAGATGCACCTGATTCCGGAAAAATATAATCTTACAAATGTGCTGATCAGCGTTATTTTTGTAAAAAAGAAACTGGGTGTAGAGTACCTGCCGATTACATTCCGTCCGAGACAGGGTGGTGTGAATTCAATTAATATTCCAAAGATCACAAAACTGGGAATCAAAGCGCTGCAGGACTTTCGGAAACTGAGCAAAACATTTTAAATTAAAGGAAAGGGACGAAAGAGATACATAGCCGGATCCTGCGATAGAGCAGGAGCGAACGGAATGTATCTTAATGGTATTTGTATGGCTTTTTTAATATGGTATCTTGTAGTAACGGTGATCGGAATCGGTTTTATGCCGTTGACGAACCGGCTTTTTTCGCGCTTTCGTGACGGCGGGTGGATTTTTGCAAAATCCATTGGAATTTTCCTGTCCGGTTATGTTATGTGGGTGTTATCCTGCCTGCATGTTCTGAAGTTTTCCAGTTTCAACTGTATTCTTGTACTGGCCGTGTGTATTGTTCTCAATTTATTGTATGCCTGTTTTAATAAGAAAAAGAATAAAGTCTGGATTGGAAAGATGGATATGCGCCTGATTCTGATTGAAGAGGTGCTGTTTCTGCTGGTGTTTGGCTTCTGGACATATGTGGTCTGCTTTGATCCGGCAGCCTATGGAACGGAAAAATTCATGGATTATGGATTTATGACGACCATGATGCGCGCGGATTATCTTCCGGCAGCGGATACCTGGTACTCCGGTGAGACGATCAATTATTATTATGGCGGTCAGTATCTGGCTGTTTATCTGACAAAAGTGACAGGCGTGGGTGCCGGTAACGGTTACAGTCTCATGCGTGCCATGATTGGGCCCTTTGCTTTTATGCTTCCGTTTTCCATTGTTTATCAGCTGCTGTACAGCCTGCAGACCCGCGTGCGGGAGCGTGTGTGGACAAAATGGTGCATGTTTGGAGGCATTGTCTCCGGTTTTGCCGTTTCCTTTTGCGGAAATATGCATTATGTGATCTATCGTCTTGGAAAACTGCTGGTGAGCAAAATTACGGGAACGGAACTGGAACAGTATTACTATTATTATCCGAATTCTACCAGATACATCGGACATGACCCGGTGGTGGAGACGGACAAGACCATACATGAGTTTCCTTCTTACTCTCTGGTCGTAGGAGATCTGCATGCCCATATGGTCAATCTCATGTTTGTGCTGGTGGTTGTGGGAATCGCGCTTGCCTGGTCGCTGCGCTGTGAAGATAAGAAAAATACGCCGTATCCGAAGGATGCGAAGATGAGTACGATCCTCAAAAAAGCGCTGCTGCAGCCGGAAATCTTTTTTATTGGATTTTTCACCGGCATTTTCCGCTGGACAAACTTCTGGGATTTCCCTATTTATTTTGTTGTGGGGGGCTGCGTGGTATTTTTTATGAATATCTGTATTTATCGCAAGTCGTTAAAGCAGTATGCCATTACCACATTTTTACAGGCGGCGGAAGTTCTGGCAATCGGCTGGGCGGCCAGTTTGCCGTTTACATCAACTTTTGATGCGATGGCCGGCAAGATTCAATTGACACACAGTCATTCGGCCTTTTACCAGCTGCTGGTGCTCTGGGGACTGCCTTTTGCCATCTGTATCGGATTTGTGATTTTCTGTATCCGGTCTTATTGCAAACGGAAATCCGCCGGTTATGTTTCAAATGTAGAAGTGGTGGACGGCAAGCCGAAGAAAAAAAGTTTTATCGGATTTTTCTGTCATCTGCAGGTTCCGGATCTGTTCGTTCTGCTTATGAGCCTCTGCGCTATGGGACTGATCATTATGCCGGAAATCATTTATGTGGAAGATATTTATACCACAAGTTATCGTGCAAACACCATGTTTAAGATGACTTATCAGGGATTCATGCTGTTTGGCATCTGTATGGCATATATTCTGATGCGGGCTTTGATGCTGGCCGGAAAAGGAGTGAAGGCGCTGGCAGTGATCGGACTGGCCTGTCTTGCACTGACAGCCGGATATGGTGTAAATGCAATTAATTCAAAATACGGTAATATTTTTGATCTGAGCCGTTTCAAGGGTCTGGATGCATCGGTCTTTGTGGAAGATTCTTTCCCGCGGGATCTGGATGCCATCAACTGGCTGAATGAAAATGTGGAAGGACAGCCGGTGGTGCTGGAGGCAAACGGAGACAGTTACACCGGTTATGAGCGTGTGTCTGTGGCAACAGGACTGCCCACCGTATCGGGCTGGTATGTGCACGAGTGGCTGTGGCGCAATGATACCGCCGCGTTGAATGCCCGTGTAGCCGATATACAGACAATTTATACTTCCACAGATAGAACAACTGTGTTGGATCTGATTGATAAATATGATATCAGCTATATTTATATCGGAACGCTTGAGCGGGAAAAATTCCCCAATGTGAATGATTCTCTTCTGCAGGAAATCGGAACGGTGGCATATTCCAACGGAATTGATACCTATATAATGAAGGTTGGAGATTAAAAAACTGATTCATTAAGAGATAAAAGAAACAAAAACCCTGTGTTTGACAAAACCATCATGGCATTTTCTATGTGCGATGCCAAAGGATGTCAGACGCAGGGTTTTCCAATGGGCTGGGAATCTTCTGTGAAGAAAGGGAACCCCTTGAAAAGAAAAGGAAAAATGTGTATACTATACTTTATCTGCAATGCGCGGACAGATGATAAGAAATGTATGACTTTTTGGCGCATTGCGTTCCCGTACAGTATATTTTCTATTTGAAATAAATTTTTTGGAGGAGATGTGTGATGGAAAAAGGAAAATATTATATTACAACGGCCATTGCCTATACATCCGGCAAGCCGCATATCGGTAATACCTATGAGGCTGTGCTGGCTGACAGTATTGCCCGTTTCAAAAGACAGCAGGGCTACGATGTGTTTTTCCAGACCGGAACCGATGAACACGGTCAGAAAGTGGAACTGAAGGCTGCGGATAAAGGTGTGACCCCGAAAGAATTCGTGGACGAAGTAGCAGGTGAGATCAAAAATATCTGGGATCTGATGAATACATCCTATGATAAATTTATCCGTACCACCGACGCAGACCATGAAGAACAGGTACAGAAAATTTTCAAAAAAATGTATGAAAAAGGCGATATCTATAAAGGATATTATGAAGGCCTTTACTGTACCCCGTGTGAATCCTTCTTCACCGAGTCTCAGCTGGTGGACGGCAAATGTCCGGACTGCGGCCGCGAAGTGGTTCCGGCAAAAGAAGAAGCTTATTTCTTTAAAATGAGCAAATATGCAGACCGTCTGATTCAGCATATCAACGAGCATCCGGAATTTATTCAGCCGGTGTCCCGCAAAAACGAGATGATGAACAACTTCCTGCTTCCGGGACTTCAGGACCTGTGTGTATCAAGAACCTCTTTCAAGTGGGGTGTTCCGGTAGACTTTGACCCGAAACATGTTATTTATGTATGGTTGGACGCGCTGACCAACTACATCACTGGTATTGGTTATGACTGCGACGGCGACAACAAGGAACTGTTTGAGAAAATGTGGCCGGCAGATCTGCATCTGATCGGAAAAGATATTATCCGTTTCCATACGATTTACTGGCCGATCTTCCTGATGTCACTGGATCTTCCCCTTCCGAAACAGGTATTTGGACATCCGTGGCTGCTTCAGGGTGACGGAAAGATGAGTAAATCAAAGGGCAATGTGATCTACGCCGATGATCTGGTAAAATTCTTTGGTGTAGATGCAGTTCGTTACTTTGTACTTCATGAAATGCCGTTTGAAAACGATGGTGTGATCACATGGGAACTGATGGTAGAACGTCTGAACTCTGAACTTGCAAATACACTTGGAAACCTTGTAAACCGTACGATCTCCATGTCAAACAAATATTTTGACGGTGTTGTGACAAATACCGGTGTCAACGAGCCGGTAGACGAAGAACTGAAAAAAGTGGTTCTTGGCACCCGTGCAAAAGTGGAAGCAAAGATGGACGAGCTTCGTGTGGCAGATGCGATCACAGAAGTATTTACCCTGTTCAAACGCTGCAACAAATATATTGATGAGACTATGCCGTGGGCCCTTGCAAAAGATGAGTCCAGAAAAGACCGTCTGGCAACAGTTCTGTACAATCTGGTAGAAGGCATCTGTATCGGATCTACCCTTCTGGAATCCTTTATGCCGGAAACAACAGAGCGTATCCTGGCTCAGTTAAACGGAACAAAGAGAACCCTGGATGAGTGCGAGATCTGGGGTCTGTATCCGTCCGGAAATAAAGTAACTGAAAAACCGGAAATCCTGTTTGCAAGACTGGATGTAAAAGAGATCATGGAAAAAGTAGAGGTTCTGCAGGCTGCACAGGCAGCAGAAACTGGCAAAACAGAAGAAACTGCGGAAGAAGAGCCGGTGATCGACATTGAACCAAAAGCAGAGATCACATTTGATGATTTTGAAAAGCTGCAGTTCCAGGTTGGTGAGATCATTGCCTGTGAACCGGTGAAAAAATCCAAAAAACTTCTGTGTTCTCAGGTAAAAATCGGCAGCCAGGTAAAACAGATCGTATCCGGAATCAAATCTGCTTACTCCGCAGAGGAGATGGTAGGTAAAAAGGTAATGGTTCTGGTTAACTTAAAACCTGCAAAACTGGCAGGCGTGCTTTCCGAAGGTATGCTTTTGTGTGCAGAAGATGCGGACGGAAACTTAAGCCTGATGACACCGGAAAGAGAAATGCCGGCAGGCGCAGAAATCTGTTAGTAAGACATCGTGCAAAGAGATTCCGCAGAGAAACTCTTTGCACGATATATTTGTATTAAGAGGCGGGAATATTATGATATTTGAAACCCATGCCCACTATGACAGTGAGCAATTTGAGCCCGACCGTGACTTTCTGATCCGGACTATGCACGAGCACGGTATTGAGCGAATCATAAACGTCTGTGCGGAGGTGGAAAACTGGCATCGAACCGAGGCTCTTATGGAACAGTATCCATTTATCTATGGTGCAGTTGGTGTTCATCCGGATGACGTGGGTGCATTAAATGAAGACTGGATACAGAAGATGAAAGATCTGTGCAGACATGAGAAAACCGTTGCGGTAGGCGAAATCGGCCTGGATTATTACTGGGATAAAGAACAGCATGAATCTCAGATCTACTGGTTTGAACGGCAGCTGGATGTGGCCCGTGAGGAAAAACTTCCGGTCATCATTCACAGCCGGGAAGCGGCAAAAGATACGCTGGATACCATGAAACGCATGAACGCGGGTGAAACAGGCGGCGTAGTGCACTGCTTTTCTTATGGGAAAGAGATGGCCAGAGAATA
The DNA here is from genome assembly GCA_036310185.1 of Lachnospiraceae bacterium. GTDB lineage: Bacteria > Bacillota > Clostridia > Lachnospirales > Lachnospiraceae > JALENY01. Next base: position 8,271 of record JAXJSH010000016.1, read on the forward strand.
TCTGAATATGGGATTGGCAATTGGGATTGGCGGTGTGGTTACATTTAAAAATGCCAGAAAGCTGAAAGAGGTGGCAGAGTATGTGCCTCTGGAATCCATTTTGCTGGAAACGGATTCTCCGTATCTGGCACCGGTGCCCTACAGAGGAAAGCGCAACAGTGCGTTGTATATTCCGTATATAGCGGAAGAAATCGCCCGGATAAAAAATATTTCTGTGGACGAAGTGCTGGAAGTTACCAGAGAAAATGCGTACCGTGTATTTCCGAAGAGCCGGTAATACAAAATTATAATAGGTGATTACAGTCAGACAAAGTTGAGCGGTTTTGTCTGACTTTTTTTGTTGGAGAGCACTCTTTTTGCAATGTCTGCATATAAATATAATATGATACCAGAGTCAAAAGGTCACATGTTTCATGCCTGCATGAAAAAAAAACCATGGTTCCCATTGGTTGACACTTTATATACCAATTGGTATAATAGTATCATCAAAAAGATTCTGTGACAGGGGTGAAAAGGATGGATAACCGGGAATTGATCTTGAAGACAGCGGTTTCGCTGTTCAGCGCCCGTGGCTACGATGCGGTGGGAGTACAGGAAATCGTGGAACAGGCGGGTGTTACAAAGCCGACGCTGTATTACTATTTTGGCAGCAAACAGGGACTTTTGCAGGAAATCGTGGATACAAACGGCATTATTCTGGAACAGATGCTGTCGGATGCAGCGGCGGTTCCGGGTGATGTTCCTTCGGCATTAAAACGGGTGGCACGGGCATATTTTGATTTTGCCAATGGTCACTGGGAATTTTACCGGCTTCTGGTGGGTCAGCTTCATGCAGGTCATGAGACCGAGGGGTTCAGGACCGTATTTCCGGTAATCAGAAGATGTTATCAGTTTCTGGTAAAGCTGTTTGATGATTCGGCTGACATGCTGGGCAATATGAACGGGCGCCAGGCACAGTTCGCCATCAGTTTTCTGGGAACGCTGGATTCCCATATGGTAATGTTTATGCTGAATCCGGATGAAAAAGAACACGCCCATGTTACAGATGAAAAAGTGCACGAGATCGTGCGGCAGTTCCTGTATGGAATTTTTTCATAATAGAAAGGGATTTTAGGAGGACTGGAAAATGACAGCATGGTATGAAGAAGCAATATTTTATCATATGTATCCGATCGGTATGACAGGAGTACCGAGACAGAATACACAGACAGAGGTGACACATCATTTTGAGGAACTGGAAGAATGGCTTCCTCATGTGAAAAATATAGGATGCAGCGCGATTTACATCGGACCGCTTTTTGAATCAGATGCCCATGGATATGATACAAGAGATTATAAGATGACAGATCGCCGTCTGGGTGATAATGATTCGTTTAAGCATTTTGTGAAAACCGCGCACGAACTGGGAATTAAGATCGTGGTGGACGGCGTGTTCAATCATGTGGGAAGAAATTTCTGGGCGTTCAACGACGTAAAAGAAAATCGGGAACGCTCCAAGTATTGCAGCTGGTTCAAGGGGCTTAATTTTGGATGGAACAATGCTTACAATGATGGATTTTCCTATGAAGCATGGCACAACTGCTATGAACTGGTGAATCTGAATCTTCCAAATGAGGAAGTGCGCCGTTATCTTATTCAGGATGTGGTGAATTTCTGGATTGATGAATTTGATATCGATGGCATCCGACTGGATTGTGCGGACTGCCTGCCGGATTATTTTATGGAGGAGCTCCGCCGTTTTACCGAAAGCAAAAAGCCGGAATTCTGGCTGATGGGTGAAGTGATCCATGGAGATTACAACCGTTATATGATCAACAACCGTCTTCACAGTGTGACCAATTATGAGATGCATAAGGCATTGTACTCCGGTCACAATGACCACAATTATTTTGAGATTGCCCACAGCTGCAGAAGAGAGTTTGAAGAGCACGGCGGCATGTACCGTGACAAACTGCTTTATTCTTTTGTGGATAATCATGATGTGGATCGTCTTAAGAGTAAACTGCGCAATCCGGAACATCTTTTGCCGGTTCATACCCTTCTGTATACATTGCCGGGAATCCCGTCCATTTATTATGGTTCAGAATGGGGAATGGAAGGCCGCAAAGAGGGCGCAAATGATGATTTCCTTCGTCCCCATGTGGTTCTTTCCGAGGCCATTGAAAACAATCCGAATCCGGAACTGACCGATTGGATCACAACACTTGCTCAGATAAGAAAGGAACAGGCACCGGTTCTGCAAAAAGGTGTGTACCGGGAACTTGGTCTTACAAACAGACAGTACGCCTTTTGCCGTGTTTATGACGAAAATGCGGTAGTTGTTGCTGTAAACAATGATGAAAATGCGGCAGAAATGGATTTCGCAGTTCCATTTCCACAGAAAGAATATTATAATGGAATTACAAAAGAAAAATGCATCGTGGAGAATGGACGGATTAGAGTGACTTTGGATGCCTGTGGAAGCATAATTTTAGTAACCAAAAGAGAGGGTTAAGGTATGAAAAAGACCATGGAATTTACCGAACTGGATCAGTATCTTTTCGGTCAGGGAACACATTATGACATTTACAAAAAGATGGGGGCGCATCCCCTTTCTCCGGATGGAGAGGGCGGCACATATTTTGCAGTGTGGGCGCCAGATGCGAGAAGAGTATCAGTGGTAGGTGATTTTAACGGTTGGGACCCGGAAAAAGATGTGATGACGCGCCTTGAACCGCTGGGTGTTTACGAGATTACCATAGAAAATGCAAAACCGGGTGATTTATATAAATATTGTATCGAGTCACCGTATGGTCAGATGCTGTACAAATCAGACCCATATGGAAATTGCTGTGAGTTCAGACCGGGCACCGCATCAAGGATTGTTGATATATCAAATTTTAAATGGACAGACGGTGTATGGATGAAAAAACGTGCCCAGTTTGATGTGAAAAAAGAGCCCATGCTCATCTATGAGATGCATATCGGTTCCTGGAAAAAGCATCCTTATTCCGAACAAAATCCGGTCGGTTTTTATACATACCGGGAAGTGGCTGAGCCGCTGGTTCAGTATTTAAGAGAGATGGGATATACCCATGTAGAACTTATGGGTATTGCGGAGCATCCTTTTGACGGTTCCTGGGGCTACCAGGTAACAGGATATTATGCACCGACCTCCCGATACGGAACACCGGAAGATTTCCAGTACCTTGTTAATTATCTGCACAGAAACAAGATCGGTGTGATCCTTGACTGGGTACCGGCCCATTTCCCGAAAGATGCCCATGGTCTGGCCAATTTTGACGGATACTGTGTTTATGAGCATGCAGACCCGAGACAGGGCGAACATCCGGACTGGGGTACCAAGATTTTTAATTATGGCAGAAACGAAGTGAAAAACTTCCTGATCGCAAATGCGCTTTACTGGATCGAGCATTTCCATGTGGATGGACTTCGTGTTGATGCGGTCGCATCCATGCTGTATCTGGATTATGGAAAAAATGATGGACAGTGGGTTGCAAATAAATATGGTGAAAACAAGAATCTGGAAGCGATCGAGTTCTTCCGTCATCTGAATTCCTGTCTCCTTGGCAGAAATCCGGGTACGGTTATGATCGCGGAAGAGTCTACCGCATGGCCGGGCGTAACAGCTCCGCCGGAAGAGGGCGGACTTGGATTTACATTGAAGTGGAATATGGGCTGGATGAACGATTTCCTGGAATACATGAAGCTGGATCCGTATTTCAGAAAATACAATCACTATAAGATGACATTCTCAACCTCATATGCACACAGTGAGAAGTTCTGTCTTGTTCTTTCGCACGATGAGGTAGTGCATCTGAAATGTTCCATGCTGAGCAAGATGCCGGGATATTTTATCGATAAGATCCACAATCTGATGGCAGGATATGCCTATATGATAGGCCATCAGGGCAAAAAGCTGCTGTTCATGGGACAGGATTTTGGTCAGCTTCAGGAGTGGAGTGAAGAGCGTGAGCTTGACTGGTATCTGCTTGCAGAAGAAGAACACCGTCATCTTCAGGAATTTACGAGAGATCTGTTTGAAATCTATAATAAATATCCGGCGATGTATGCCACAGACTTTGATCCGGATGGATTTGAGTGGATCAATGCGGATGATATGGACCGAAGCATCTACAGCTTTGTAAGAAAATCTCCGACCAAGAGAAACAATCTGCTCTTTGTGATCAACTATACCCCGATGGCAAGACCGGATTACCGGGTAGGTGTTCCGAGAAAGAAACAGTACAAACTGATTCTGAACAGTCAGGATCCACAGTATGGAGGAAAAGAAGCACGTCCGGAAATCTATAAAGCAGAAAAGAAAGAATGTGATGGAAGAGAGTTCTCATTTGCATACGATCTGCCTGCATATGGAGTTGCAGTATTCTTATATTAAAATTCAAAAAAGGAAGCGGGAGCCTTTGTAAGAGGTTCCCGTTTCCTTTTTCCTTGTTTTAAATGTTTTTTGCTTTTTTTCGGTTTCGGTAAAAATGCTCGATCTTCAGTGCCCAGCGCCTTGTCAGTCTTGCGGCGGCAGCCAGGCATAAGAGTATAAATGCAGCCATCGGGATAAACAGCAGTGCCCACCAGGTGAAGATACTGTGGATTCCGAAAAAATCAGGCAATACCAGAAGGCAGAACAGGAATATGCTGATACAGCCAAGCAAGATAGTCTTCCGGTATGTGTTAAGGGGTATGCAGACAAGAGCAAGCACACACAGGGCAACCATTTCGCCGGAGACCAGTGAAAAGAGGTAAGTCATTTCCGGACTGAAATGGAACAGTATGGATATTATCTGCACAACCACAATGGTGACGGCCATAGTGATGGCAGCCGGTACGGATATGGTCAGTACATGTTTCAGAAAACCGCTGGCGGAGACCTTGTCCTGTTTTTCCAGAGTCAGAAAGAAACTGGGGATACCGATACAGGTCGTGGCAATCAGGCTCAGCTGCAGGGGGGTGTATGGGTAATCCCGCTGGAGCAGAATAAAAATTAGGGACAGCAGGATGGAATATATGGTTTTGGTCAGGTACAGGGCGCTGGAACGCTCTATGTTGGAGATGATCATGCGCCCCTCACGGACAATATCCTTCATGCGTTTGAAATCGGAGTCCAAAAGGACGATATGGGCCGCCTGTTTGGCGGAATCGCTTCCGGCGGCCATGGCAATGCCGCAGTCGGCATCTTTGATAGCCAGAACATCGTTGACACCATCACCGACCATGGCTACGGTGTTTCCGGCCTGCTGAAATGCCTTTACAAAAGCCTGTTTTTGTTCCGGTTTTACACGTCCAAAAACATTGTATTTCAAAATTTCCTGTTTCAGCTCCTCCGGGTTTTCCGGAAGTGCGGATGCGTCTATGTATTTTTCACCGCCGGAAAGACCGGCTTTTACTGCAATGCTGGAAACGGTGGCCGGGTTGTCGCCTGAGAGCACTTTTATCTGAACATCATTTTTTGCAAAATAGGTGAACGTGTCTTTTGCGTCCGTGCGGATACAGTCGGAAATCACGATCAGACCCATAGGTGTTACCGTACCAATGGATTCACAGGCACTGTCGATGCCGCTGGAGCGCCCCAGCAAAAGAACCCGATATCCTTCGCTGGAATACTGGCTGACGGTTTCAGAAATATGGGAAAAAGAACCGGTTTCCCTGTCCGGCAGAAGATATTCCGGGGCACCGAGAACATAATCGCCGTGATTTTCAAAACGGATGGCCCGGTATTTACGTGCGGAAGAAAAAGGAATTTTATCCTGTACAATCCAGTTCTCTGTTTTTTCAAAATAATTCATAAGAGCAGTCTGAGTCAGATTCACATCGTCAAAGGCAAAGGCCAGTTCATTCATGACCTGACGCAGTTCATCGTCGGAGGTACCCTCAAAGGTGTGTGTGTTGATTACCTCCAGATCACCTGTTGTGATGGTTCCGGTCTTGTCCGTGCACAGGATATTGACACGGGCAAGCGCTTCAATGGCTTCCATTTCCTGGACCAGGGCCCGCTTTTTGGCCAGACGGCCAACGCCCAGAATAAAGGAAATGCTGGTCAGAAGGACCAGACCTTCCGGGATCATGCCGATGACACCGGCTACGGTACCTACCACGGCATCGGAAAAATTGCCGTTCTGGGACTGATACTGGGAATAATACAGAAGCAGTCCGATGGGAATAATGGCAATGCTGACAGCCTGAATGATTTTTTTCAGGACATTCTGCATTTCGGATGTGGCGCGTTTTTTCGTTTTTGCTTTTTCCATCAGCTGGACGGCATAATTATCCTGCCCCACATGCTGGGCCTGTGCGATGCCGCTGCCCGCCACGATAAAACTTCCGGAGAAAAGAGAATCCCCTTTTTTCTTCCTGACCGGTTTGGATTCGCCGGTCAGCATGGATTCATTTACTTCCAGACCGTCGGATTCCAGAACGATGCTGTCTGTGCAGATCTGATTGCCGTTTTCTACGACCATAACGTCTTCGGTCACCAGCTGCTCTATGGGAATAATCTGTTCTTCACCGTCCCGGATTACGGTTGCTTTCAGAGCTGTGATCACGGAGAGTTTATCAATCAGAGATTTTACTTTTAATTCCTGAAAAATGCCGATGGCAGCGTTTGAGATGACAACGCCCATAAACATCATATTTTTGTATTGACCGCTTAAGATAATAAGGCAGGCCAGAAACAGATTCAGGAGATTAAAGTAAGTGATTGTATGGGAAAGTACGATTTGCTTTTTCGTTTTTGAATGCTTCGATTTTGTGATGTTGACCTGACCGGCGGCGGTTTTTCTGGCAACCTGTGCACCGGAGAGCCCTTTATAGTTGTGTTTGTTCATTAGCATGGTCTCCTTGGCATGTTACGATACACTTATTATAAAAACAATGGCAAATGATGGCAAGGTAAGATTCTTAAAATTTAATGAAGATACAGGGAAAAAAACTTTAATTTGCCGGAAAAAAGGTTTTCAATCATGTTGGCTTGAGGTATAATAGTGAGGAAATCAGAATAAATTAAGAGGAGAGCATTCTCCGGGACAGCGCCGACTGTCCCGTTTTTTTCTTCACAGCCATTTCCTGTGAAGTGCAGTATTTTGCAAAAGAGGTATTATATGAAAGAACGAATTGTGCCGATTACGCTTGTAACCGGCTTTTTAGAGAGCGGAAAAACAACAGCAATTTCCAAAATACTGGAACAGGGGTTCGGAAATTTTGCAGGAACCACGCTTCTGATCGATGCGGAGGAAGAAGGCGAGGAGCATTACGATCCGCAGCTTCTGCGGGAACGGGGTGTTGTGTTGGTTGATGCGGATAATCCGCTTCTGATTACGGAATCCTATCTTCAGACACTGGAAAATACATACCGTCCCAATCAGGTCATGATCGAGTATAATGGACTGTTTCGCGTCAGTCATCTGGATTCACTGAAGCTGCCCGGGGGCTGGGAGATTGTGCGGCAGATGACCATTCTGGACGGCAGTGTGTTCCATATTTATCTGGAAAGTGCAAATGCCCAGTTTGAAGATATGGTAAAACGGACGGGACTGGTTCTTTTTAACCGCTGTCCCCGGGACCGGAAAAAACTGAAACATTTTAAACAGCATGTTCTGGCGGTAAATGATACCGCTCAGGTGATATTCGAAGATGAGGAAGGAAACATAATACCATGTATTTGATTGTTGGATTAGGCAATCCGGGCAAAGATTATGATAAGACCAGACACAACGTGGGCTTTGACACGGTTGATGCGCTGGTGAAAGAATACCGCATTGCCCAGAGCGGTGAGAAATTTAAGGCTATGTACGGAAAAGGCATGATCGGCGCAGAAAAAGTGATTCTTATGAAACCGCTGACGTTCATGAATCTGAGCGGTGAGGCAGTTCGTGCTTTTGTGGATTATTTTAAAATAGATGTAAAAGAAGAGCTGATCGTTGTATATGACGATATTGACCTGGAACCGGGTAATGTGCGAATCCGTGCAAAGGGAAGTGCCGGCGGACACAATGGTATGAAAAATATTGTAAAGATGCTGGGAACCCAGGAATTTACCCGGGTGCGCATCGGTGTGGGTGCAAAACCCAAGGGATGGGATCTGGCGGATCATGTGCTGTCCCGTTTTTCAAAAGAAGACCGCCAGCTGGTTGATGAGGCCATTGACCACAGCTGTAAGGCGATTCGCTGTATTGTGGAAGAGGGCGTTGATGCAGCTATGAATCAGTTTAACAAGAGTAAATAAAAGAAAGTCAGTCTGAGGAGAGATATGAACGCATTATTAAAACCACTGGAGGGACTTGCGGATTATCCGGAACTGGAAAAAAGGATAAAAGGAAACCGCGGCGTTCTTCAGGTTTCCGGCTGTATGGATTCTCAGAAAGTGCATCTGATGTACGGAGTGTCCCGACAGGCTGGTCACATTTTTATACTGACCGAGAATGATCTGAAGGCAAAAGAACTGTACGAAGACTATCGCTTTTACAATCCGGATGTGCTTCTGTATCCGGCAAAAGACCTGCTGTTTTACCAGGCAGATATTCACAGCAACCTGCTGGATAAGCAGCGAATGCAGGTGATCAAAGCACTTCTGGAAGAAAAAAACACGACCGTTATATTAAGTGTGGGCGGCTGTATGGACTGTATTCCTTCCAGAGAAACGCTTCAGAAAAAGGTGCTGCTTTTTCAGGTGGAACAGGTCATTGAACTGGACCGTCTGAAAGAACAGCTGGTGAATATGGGATATGAAAGAACTGCGCAGGCGGAGATGGCTGGGCAGTTTTCTGTGCGTGGCGGGATCATTGATATTTATCCGCTGACCGGTGAGAATCCGGTTCGAATCGAGCTGTGGGGGGATGAGGTTGATTCCATCCGTACCTTTGATGCGGAAAGTCAGCGGTCGCTGGAAGAACTGAGTGAGATCAGCGTCTATCCGGCCACAGACCGGCTGCCGGATGTGGATATGGAAAAGACTATTTCCATTCTGGAATATACGGAAGAGGGAGATACACTGTTTTTCCTTGACGAGCCCAATCGTCTGGAAGAGGCTGGCGAGGCACTGGAAAAAGAATTCCGGGAGAGTATGGAACGGCGTCTGATGCAGAAAAATGTGGAGGAAGAAACGTTCCGGGTTAATATTCTGGGATGGAAACAGCTGCAGGGCTGGCTGAACCGGAAGAACAGTGTGGCTTTCTGCGCCATTGAACATCGCCAGAAAGACTGGAAAATACAGGCGAAATATGCTTTTACGGCCCAGTCGGTGAGTCCTTATAACAACAGCTTTGAGCTTCTGGTCAAGGATCTGAAACGCTGGAAAAAAGCGGGTTATCGGGTGGCACTTTTGTCTGGTTCCCGAACCAGGGCCGAGCGTCTGGCCAGGGATCTGACAGAGCAGGAAGTAAATGCTTTTTACAGTGCAGATTATGACCGGGTGATTCAGCCGGGCGAGATCATGGTGCTGTACGGACATGCACGCCGGGGATTTGAATACCCGATGATTAAGTTCGTGCTGATCACAGACGGCGATATTTTTGGAAAAGAAAAGAAAAAGAGCAAAAAGAAAAAGCAGTATTCCGGAACGAAAATTGCATCTTTTAATGAGCTGTCCATCGGGGATTATGTGGTGCATGAAAGCCATGGGCTGGGGATATATCGCGGTATTGAGAAGATTGATGTGGATAAAGTTATGAAAGACTACATCAAGATTGAATACAATGGAAGTAATCTGTATATTCTGGCTACCCAGCTGGATCTTCTTCAGAAATATGCCGGTGCGGATGCGAAACCGCCGAAGCTGAACCGTCTGGGCGGGCAGGAATGGAGCAAGACGAAAAAGAAGGTCCGCGGCGCGGTAAAAGACATTGCGAAAGATCTGGTAGCGCTTTATGCGGCCCGTCAGGAGACCAACGGATTCCAGTATGAGAAGGATACGGTCTGGCAGCGGGAATTTGAAGAAATGTTTCCTTTTGAAGAGACGGAGGATCAGATTGCGGCCATTGACGCGGTAAAAAGAGACATGGAAAGCCGCAAAATCATGGACCGTCTGATCTGCGGTGATGTGGGATACGGAAAAACAGAGGTGGCAATCCGTGCCGCCTTCAAGGCTGTGCAGGATAATAAGCAGGTGGTGTACCTGGTTCCGACCACCATTCTGGCCCAGCAGCATTACAATACGTTTGTTCAGCGGATGAAAGATTATCCGGTCAGGGTGGATCTGCTCTGCCGTTTCCGCACAGCGGCCCAGCAGAAAAAGACGCTTACAGATCTGAAAAAAGGTTTTGTAGATATTATCATCGGAACCCACCGTGTGCTTTCCAAAGATGTGGAATTTAAAGATCTGGGACTTCTGATCATTGATGAGGAACAGCGTTTTGGCGTTACACACAAAGAAAAAATCAAGAAGTTAAAAGAAAATGTGGATGTTATGACCCTTACGGCAACGCCGATTCCCCGTACTTTGCATATGAGTCTGATCGGAATCCGTGATATGAGCGTGCTGGAAGAGCCGCCCATTGACCGTGTGCCGATTCAGACTTATGTGATGGAATACAATGATGAACTGGTGCGAGAGGCGATCTGCCGTGAACTGAACCGGGACGGACAGGTTTATTATGTGTACAACCGGGTTAACGACATAGGAGAGGTGGCGTCAAGGATCAGCCGTCTTGTGCCGGAGGCCCGTGTAGAATTTGCCCACGGGCAGATGTCCGAGCGGGAGCTGGAAAAAATCATGTACGGTTTTATCAGCGGCGAGATTGATGTGCTTGTGTCCACCACAATCATAGAAACCGGGCTGGATATTTCCAATGTGAATACCATGATCATACAGGATGCGGATCAGCTGGGGCTGTCTCAGCTGTATCAGCTGCGGGGACGGGTGGGCCGTTCCAACCGGACGGCATATGCATTTCTTATGTATCGGAAAAATAAGATGCTCAAAGAAGTGGCGGAAAAGAGACTGGCGGCTATCCGCGAATTTACAGAACTGGGAAGCGGCATCAAAATAGCCATGCGGGATCTTGAAATCCGCGGCGCCGGAAATCTTCTGGGTGCCCAGCAGCATGGCCATATGGAATCGGTCGGATATGATCTGTACTGTAAAATGCTGAACGAGGCCGTATTGGAAGCAAAAGGCATTCGTCAGGAACAGGAAGATTTTGAAACAGTGGTTGACCTGAACATGGATGCCTATATCCCGGACAGCTATATTTCCAACGAGTTTCAGAAGCTTGATATCTATAAACGTATCGCAGGAATTGAGTCGGATGAGGAGTATGGAGATATGCTGGATGAGCTGATGGACCGCTTTGGCGAACCGCCCAAATCCGTGCAGAATCTGCTGGCGATCGCCAATATGAAAGCCGCCGCTCACCGGGCTTATCTGACGGAAATTAAGCAGCGGGGAATGGAATTCCAGCTGACACTCTACGAAAAGCCGGGATTTGACACAACACAGATTCCGGAGTTGATGAAACAGTATCAGGGTACCGTTCAGTTCCGCACCCAGGGCAAAAATCCATACTTCCTGTTTCAGACCCGGGGAACACAGGAACAGATGCTGGAGAATGTAAAAGAATTTGCGGTAAAACTTGCCCAATTAGGAAAAATAGACTATAATAATACGAAATGAGCGTTGTTTTTGGGGGAACAGGGCTACGGTATATTATCAGGAGGATAATTTTTATGATAAAAGGAATGAAAAAGTACGCACTCCTCGCCGGAGTGACAGCGATGACAGCAGCAAGTCTGGCAGGCTGCGGAGAAAAACTGGATGGAACAGCGACCGTTGCAGTGTGCAACGAAGAAGAGATCAATCTGGGTGTAGTAAATCTGTATACCAGATACCAGCAGGCTCAGATGTATGATTTTTATGTAGAATATTTCGGAATGACAGAACTTTTTGATACGGTTGCAGACGAGGAGACCGGTGAGACATACGGCGACACCATGAAAAATGATATGATGGATGCAATCAAGGAAATGTATGTAATAAAACAGCACGCAGCTGATTTGGGTGTGGAAATATCAGAAGAAGCACGTGCGGCCATTGATGAAGCAGCAGAACGCTTCATGGATGAGAATGATGCATCGGATCTGAAAAAGATGGGTGTAAAGGAAGAAGATGTTGCCGCCCTTCTGGAACTTTACAGCTATCAGGCATGGATGTATGATGCAATGATCGCTGACGTAGATACAAATGTTACAGATGAAGAAGCTGCACAGTCAAAAATAACTTATGTAACAATATCACTGGAAGGAACTTCCTATGATGACGAGGGCAATCTTATCGATCTGACGGATGATGAGAAAGCAGCACAGGAAGAACTGGCACAGCAGGTACTGGATGCAGTTATGGCAAGCGAGAATCCGGCAGAGGCAGATATGAATGCGATTGCATCCGGTATTGATGAAACGCTGACTGCTTCTACCGCTACATTTGGTTCTACCGAAGATGATACTACAGATACAGTGATTAAAGAAGCAGTGGAAGGTCTGGAAGACGGCGCAGTAGTAGGTCAGGTACTTACTTCAGATGACGGTGCGGTATTGTATGTAGTTCGTCTGGATGCGGCATTTGACGAAGAAGCAACAGAGTCCAAAAAAGAGACAATTATTTCTCAGAGACAGGCGGAAGATTACCAGACAGAACTGGACAGCTGGATGGAAGAAGCTGTTTTTGAAATTGTAGAAGAAGTATGGGATCAGATCGAAATTACAGATTCTGATGTTTATGCATTTAAAGCAGAAGAAGAGGCAGCAGCCACAGAAGATACAACAACTGAGGATACAACCACAGAAGAGTAATCCGGATTTGTTTATGAGCAGTTTATTTTTTCTTTAGAAATTTTCGATTTTCTTAAGGGTGTGGACATAGTTTACTCACATTTATCCTGTATTATATAACTCAGATAGATGAAATAACCACTCACTATCTCCCCCCTCATAAAAAAAGAGACCCGCGAGAGCGGGTTTCTTTTTTTATAAAAACAGTCTGAAGTGCAGCAGAATCATAAGGGGATCGTGAAGATTCTTAAAGTGTCTGGTCTGATATTTTTTCTCTCATTTTCGAATGAAAATGCAGTTTGAAAAAAATGAAATTAGGGGCTGGACAAATGAGAATGGAGCAGTTATAATAGGTCTCATCAATCAAGAAGCAGTCAGTTCTGACTGTATTTCCCATCTTTTTATAACAACTTAATAGTGTTGGAGGTGTTTATGTGGTTAATTGTATTTTAATCTCTATTGTGTCGATTGCTGCCTGTATGGATCTGATACGGGAAAAAATCGATAATCGTTTTCTTGCAGTCTGCTGGGTTTTGGCAGCCGGGTATCAGGCTGGGAGTGCTGGTTTTAAAGGCATTGGAATTTTTCTGACTGGCAGTATTATTCCGATTATGATGCTGTATGTTTTGTTTCGGTTTCGTATGCTGGGCGCCGGTGATATCAAGCTCCTTTCGGTCATTGGAGGAATCGTAGGTCCCACCGCCATATTCAAATGTATTGTCTTATCCTTTTTATTTGGAGCGCTGCTTTCTCTTGGATTTGTGCTCGTCTGTGGTAATCTTACTGCCCGTCTTTTGTATTTCGCAAATTATATCAATCATGTAATAACGGTGAAAAAGGCGCTGCCCTATTATCGGCCGGGCAAACGCATGGAAAATATTCATTTTACAATCCCAATTCTCATGGCGGTACTCATTCATATAGGAGGTTTTTATTGATGAAAAGAACAATTATGGCAATCTGCGATCTGGAAGTTTCTTATGCCAGCCATTTTATGGAGCATATGAATCAGAGAAAAAATATACCCTTTGAAGTACAGGCTTTTACCAATCTGGATCAGCTGGAGCGGTTTGCAGCGGAAAACAGAGTGGAAATCCTGCTGATTTCGGAGCGGGCATTGGAGAATCGGGTGAAAGACTGGAATATTGGTCAGGTGATCGTGCTAGCGGAAGGGTTTGGAAAGAAAGAGAACAGTGAATATCCCACCATATCAAAATATCAGTCATCCGATTCGGTGATACGTGAGGTGATGGCGGTATATGCGGCTGAAAGCAAACAGCCGGCAGCGGTGGCAGCCGTTAAAAATGATGCAAAGGTGATAGGAATTTATTCTCCGGTTGGTCGGTGCCTTAAGACAACTTTTGCGCTTACTCTTGCACAGATTCTTTCCAGAGAGAAGGCTGTGCTGTACCTGAATCTGGAATCTTACTCCGGATTTGAACAACTATTTGGAGTAAACTACGACAGGACTTTGTCGGACCTGATCTATTATATGCGAAAAGACACCGGCAATCTTTTGCATCGCCTGAACGGAACCGTGCAGACCATATATAATCTGGATTACATTCCCCCAGTTCCTTTTCCGCAGGATATTGCAAATGTGGAACTGGGTGAATGGCTGCAGCTTCTGAACCTGATACGCCACGAAAGTGCATATGAAGTAGTGGTTATGGATATGGGAGACGGGGTTGAGGAGATCTGTCCCTTGCTGGAACGATGCGATCATATTTTTATGCCGATGAAAAGTGATTTTGTATCACTGGCGAAAATAGAACAGTTTGAAAAACTGATGGAAGTATGGAATGGTCAGAAGGTGCTGGACCGGATTCAGAAAATTAAATTGCCCTATTATTCCATTACAGCCGGAAAGGATCAGTTTTTGCAGCAGCTTATGTGGAGTGAATTTGGGGATTTTGTACGGGGGTTAATTCGAAATGAAAAA
>JAXJSH010000017.1:0-35186 GCA_036310185.1 Lachnospiraceae bacterium
GTTTCACAAGGCAGTTTTCCTTTCTTGCGAACCGGCACGAAACTCTTATGCGCCGTGTAAGCCACCGGCACACCAAAAATAAATCCTCTGGATTCCGGTCCTACAACAACGTCATAATCCACATCTTTCAGCATGTCCAGAATCCCGCCAATGGCAAGACCTAGTCCGTCCGCATCCTGCAAAATGCTGGTTACATCACGAAATATAATACCCGGTTCCGGAAAATCCGGAATGCTTCTTACATAATCTTCTAATTTTTTCATAGTTTTCTCCCGTTGTACCTTTCATTTATCTACATTCAGAAAAGAGTAATCTTCTGTTTCGTTCTTTTCCGTAAAAATTTATACAGTAGAATTTTCTCCATTCCGGTTTATTTTGTCAAGGGCAAATTTACGATTGCCTTTTATTTTATTTCACGCACTGCAGTATTCGCGTGCTGACGATAAGCTTTTGCAATCTGCAGACCTTCTGCAATACTGCAGGCCTGTTCATAATAATAACCCACAGCCGTTTCCAGAACATTCTGCCGCTTCCCAGCAAGCAGATCCCCGCTTAATTCCACCTTTTTCCGATATGGAATCATTTATCCTGATATAATTTTCCTGATTTTCTAAATCTACGATTAATTGGGAAGAGTCGCCTATTACTATTTTATTTCCGTCTCGTCTCATTTCTATCTTCACGATCTGACCGCTCTACCAATATTGCTCTGGTTTCCGGATTTTCTTACCAGCCTGAAATAATCGCAAATATTCTATTTTTTTATCAATCGTTTTTCCGATCTTCTTTGCTCTTTCTTCCGGCATATTTGTATATTTCAGTAAAAGGCTTAGAGGCGACTGTATGATAAAATTGTTTGGAGCTTACCAGATTCACACATAAAACATCCCCCGGATTTTACTCCGGGTGGCCTATCAATTCAATTATTCCAACATCTCATACTGCAGCATTTCATATTTCAGTCTGCTGCCTTCTCGGATTTCATAAGGAAGAAGGGCTCTTGCGACCAGTTTCAATTCATCTGACTCAACATCGGTCCGTCTCAGATTCGCATAATCACCATCAATGCTGACTACTTCATAATACCAGGTTTCAAACATAATCTACTCCTTATCTCCATGTATTACTTTTTCTCATCCTCGATTTTCTGAATCAATTCCAGATTATATTTTTCATACACATTAAATACATTTGTATTGAAGGACCCGGCTGGCACTGTTCCTTTATACCACGATTTGCTTTCAAAATAAGCCGCCAGTCCATCATCCTCAAACATTCTTCCATGACGGGCAAACAGTTCATTTCGTGCAAGCCGCAATTCTTCCTTTGATTTATTGCGAACTTCCGTTTCCGTCAGATAACGTGAATTGCTTTCCGGGAAAATGTATTCACTGGCATCCGCCGCCGTGGCTGCTGACTGGCCGGATGACGGAACCACGATCGTTCCGGATTGTGAAACAGATGAAGACTCTTCCTGTCGGTTCGCTTCATTTGCATCGCTATTCCCGCCGAAGTTTTCTTCCTGATTTACATCGGGCGTTAACTGTTCCTCTGTTTCCTGTTCAGGAGAGATCACATCGATTCCATCTTCTGTATCTTCGGCAGTTATCTCCTGTGTATTTCCTTGTGCCTCACCGTTACTTTCATCTGTTGATTTTAGAATCAACACAACGGATTCCGCAGCAACAACCACCAGCAAAGCAATTAAAATCCAAAACCACCACTGTTTATATATCGGTTTCTGTTTGTTTCCAAAATTCTGTCCACCATACTGCTGACCGTTTCCATAGTTCTGATCACTATATTGTCGGCTGTTTCCGTAATTCTGTTCACCATATTGCCGGCCATTTCCATAGTTCTGTCCACCATACTGCTGAATGTTGCCATACGCTGCATCCTGCATATTGCCCTCTTGGAATCCACTTCCAGTATCATCCTGTGTACTTGCTCCGCAATATGGACAAAAGACAACTCCATCATCCAGCTTATTCCCACAATTTCCGCAGTACATTTTGCCCCCCTGCCTTCCCTATTTTTCTTTATTCTTAAAAAGTGCCCTTGATCCTCGGAATTTCATCCACGTGCAGATATTTCGATACACATTTAACAATCAAATCATGATTTGCAACATGATCCAGACCTGTTACCAGAATTGCACCGATTACACCGACCTCTTCTACCTGGATTGGGAAACCGCCGCCGCATACGTCATATTCCTTCGGATCAAGGAACCAGTTTTCCAACGAATTTCCTTCTGCCTGCAAAAGCGCATATGCACGCAGACTGCTCATTTCTTTTACTTTTACCGTGTTACACTTTCTGGCCATCCAGCGTTCGCTGTCCAGATTTGTGCCATCGGCCGCATACTGGAACACGGTATATCCATTGTTCAGACGAATGCTGACTGCAACGTGCAGATTTCTTCTTCTCGCCTCCGCAACGATCGCATTGCCCACTTCCCATGCATCCGCATTTGTAAAATGGGAAAACTGCAGCACTTCTTCCTGCATCTCCAAGATTCTCAATAATTCTTCAATCGTCATGTGTCATTCCTCCTGTCTAATCCATGTCCCCCTCTTTATATATAATAATAACTTTTTTGAAACGCAAATTCAATACATATTAATTCAAAACCCAAATAAGCATTACTGCGAAATTGCAAACAAATTCCGCTCTTGTCCCGTTTCCGATTCTATACTATAATTATGAAAAGAAAATCAGGAAAAGAGGAATCTCAAATGAAAAAAATCGCAAGTTTTACCATAGACCACAACAAACTGCAGCCGGGCATTTACGTATCAAGAAAAGATGTCATCGGAAATGAAACTATCACCACCATCGATATCCGCATGACTTCTCCCAATGAAGAGCCGGTTATGAACACAGCAGAACTCCATGCCATGGAACATCTTGCTGCTACTTTTTTAAGAAACGACGAAGAATTCAAAGACCGCATCGTCTACTGGGGCCCCATGGGCTGCCGAACCGGAAATTATCTGCTTCTGGCTGGCGACTATGAATCAAAAGACCTGGTTCCGCTTCTTACCCGTACTTTTGAGTTTATCCGTGATTTTGAAGGCGAAGTGCCGGGTGCAGATGCCAAAAGCTGCGGAAACTATCTGGATATGAATCTTCCGATGGCAAAATATCTGGCAAAAAAATATCTGGATAATGTTCTTTATGATATTAAGCCGGAACAGCTGATTTATCCGGAATAGGAAACCTGTTAGATATGAAAAATCAAACTCCCTTGCATGCGCAGCCAAATCATCTGTACACACAGGGGAGTCTTTTTCACTATTCCATATCAGATGTCACCAGTTTTTCAGCCAGTTTTTCATCCGTACACTCCATATTTTCTTTGAGCAATGTCACGATCTGACTGACGATTGCTTCATCTTCTTCAAGCATATCTGCTATCTGTGCTGAATCCATACTTTTTTCAACTTTTTTACGCACCTGTTGAATTAATTTTATATACTGGCCAATGGCTTTTCCTTTTATTTTTCCCTCTATTATCCCTTCTTTTCGCCCATCTTCCTGTGCATCCCGCCGATCCAGCATTCTCTGCTTTTCTTCGTTATATTCATATAAACATGCTTTATACACCTCTGCTCGATTCCTCCTTAGAAAATCAGATAAAATATCTTCCTGTATACATTCTGTAATAGCTCTTTCTACTGCTTTTGACAATCCCATATCCTGACTATAAGTTCTTACTTTCGTGACATATATCATATATTCACGCAAAGATTTGCATTTTTCTTTTAATTCTTCATTATTGCCGGGATTAATGTTTATCACTTCCGTTACTAATTCCAGTGAAACTCTGTCATCTTCTTTGAAAGAATTTTTCTTATATGCATCTGATAACCTTAAGTATTTTTGTTCTGGGATTTCTTCCATTCCATTATAAAATACTACAAACCTTGGTTCTGGTATCAATATCTGCCTGGCTCCATGCAGATTTTCATCCTTTGTCAAATTTGAATAGATATCCGATACATAAAGAAGATTTCGAAGCGGCATATTGGGATTATCCGTTGACTGATGTTCATATAATGATAATTGATCAAATAACAGATATGATATATCATTTTTCATTCCGATATATACTGCATTTTCCAGTGTCGTTACAATTAAATCCTCCGGATTGTCATAGTTTGTCCCATTCATCGCATTATAAAGTTCGAGAAACTCCTTTTTATCCTTGAATATCATACGAAATAGCCGATCTTTATAATTTTTTGCCGGTGCCGGCTCGGACAAGTATCCATTTTCAGACATTAGATTTGTTTTTCTTGCTTCATTCATTTTTGTCCTCCTGTTCCGAGAGGACCTCTCTTAGAATCCTCTCTGCATATTTTTGTGGAATAAGCATTGAAAATTTCTAAGATTTGTTTTCAGAATAAAATCAGACGGGTTTGAAACCCAAAGAATGCTAGAAAAGTAATTCTTAAAAAGAGCATAACATATTAATGCATTTTTGTCATCTGTAATGTTGCATTTTCATCATATTTTTATCCAAAAACTCCTTTATTCTTATTTTTATTGATTTTAACTAATATTCTTTTTGCTGCTATACCGTATAATAGATATTGGGGTCAAAAAGTATTTTGACCCTTAATACCTACGGATTACTCCGCATTTTATGCCTCGTAATCCGCCATCTGCTACATAATTACAGAAAATCAGATAAAGCCATAAAATAAGATCCTTGTCCGCTGAGAATACCTTTAGAAACCTTTGGATAGCGGCTAAATTTTCTAGAAGCGGGATTCTTGTCTGCCAAAAACACCTCTGGAAACCTTTGATCGGCGGCTAAATTCCCTAAAAACGGCATTCTTGTCTGCCCAAAATACCTCCAGAAGCCTTTAATCGGCGGCTAAATTCCCTAAAAACGGCATTCTTGTCTGCCCAAAATACCTCCAGAAGCCTTTAATCGGCGGCTAAATTCTCTAAAAACGGCATTCTTGTCTGCCGGGAATACCTCTAGAGACCTTCCTATAAGCTTATACGAGCGTCTGCAACCCAGAAAAAAGAAGATTCCAACCGCCAGCGTATTCCGGCATAAAGAAAGCCCGGACTCAAGTCCGGGACTTTCCTATGTCAGCCGTCTGATGGGGTGTACATCGCACGCCCCATGACCCTGTGCAGCAATTCTTCAATATTTCATCCGAATATCATTCATAAAATTCTTATCAGAACCGGAAATCTCTCTTTCCATTCTCGATTTCTTCCAGATTTCTGCGGCAAATTTCTCTTACTTTATCACTCTTTACATTTTCCAGTTCTTTTTCAATCAGTTTCTCACCGATTTCTCTGGTCTCCGGTGAAGCATAATCCATCAGATATTCTTTCAGCGTCATCAGTGCGTTCGGCTGGCAGCAGTCTGCGATTTTACCGGATTTCACCAGCTTCATGAAGCGGTCTCCGGTACGTCCTTCCCGGTAACATGCGGTACAGAAGCTTGGGATATAGCCAAGCTCCATCAGCCATTTTACGACCTCATCCAGACTTCTGGTATCACTGACATCAAACTGAGCTGAGTTTTCCTCTTCCGGTTCCGAATCCACATAGCCGCCTACGCTGGTACGGGAGCCGCCGCTGATCTGTGAGATTCCCAACTCCAGAACTTTTTCTCTGGATTTTACCGATTCCCTGGTGGAGATAATCATACCGGTATATGGAGCCGCAATCCGGATAACTGCTACGATTTTCTGGAAAATCTCATCGGAAATGGCATCTTTAAAATCATTTGTATCGATATCATCAGCCGGGCAGATACGCGGTACGCTGATGGTATGCGGTCCTACGCCAAATCTTGCTTCCAGATGCTCTGCATGCATCAATATGCCCACAAAGTCATATCGATATGTATTCAAACCAAATAATACACCACATCCCACATCATCGATACCGCCTTCCATCGCACGGTCCATAGCTTCCGTGTGATATGCATAATCGCTCTTCGGTCCGGTTGGATGAAGTGCTTCGTACTGCTCTTTGTTATATGTTTCCTGGAAAAGGATGTAGGTTCCGATTCCGGCTTCTTTTAATCTGCGATAGTTTTCAACTGTGGTCGCTGCGATGTTTACATTCACACGGCGGATATCACCGTTTTTATGATGTATGCCATAGATTGTCTTGATGCTGTCCAGAACATACTCAATCGGATTCATGGTGGGATGTTCACCGGTCTCCAGCGCCAGACGCTTGTGTCCCATATCCTGAAGTGCAATGGTCTCTGCCTTGATATCTTCCTGTGACAGTTTCTTTCTGGCAATATGTTTATTTTTTGCGTGATACGGACAATATACACAGCCGTTGATACAGTAATTGGACAGGTACAGGGGAGCAAACATTACGATACGGTTGCCGTAAAATTTCTGTTTGATCTCTCTTGCCACCTGATACATTTTTTCAATCAGATCCGGCTGATCACATTCCAGAAGCACTGCTGCCTCCCTGTGGGTCAGACCTTTACAGTCTCTGGCCCTCTCGATCAGTCCGTCAATCAGTTCCCGATTGCTTTTGTTTTCCTGTGCATAGGCTATCGTATCTAAAATCTCCTGATGGTCTATGAATTCTTCTGCTTTTTTTGATTTTACATCATACATGATAATCGCCTCGATCCTCTACTAATTGGTATCCTATAGATTCCATACGTTTTTCAAGGCATTGCCTGCATTCGGCAGCCTCTTCCCCCGTACAGATCTTATTGTCGTATAAAAGGTATTTTTTCCGCACATCCACCGGTGACAGATTCGGCATTACCACATTGGCACCCGCCAAAATGCCCATCTCTCTTCCTTTCGGATGAATGGTTCCCAGGGATGTGGTTGCCGGTATCAGCGCATGCGGAAACATTATTCTGAATATGGCCAGCAATTCCAGGGTCTGTTCCAGTGTACCGTTCTTTTCGCCTGCAAAAGGGGTATCTTTATGGGACACATACGGTCCGATTCCGATCATATGGGGCTGCAGTTTCCGGATAAACGCAATATCCTCCTGCAGCGTTTCCTCCGTCTGGCCAGGTGCACCTACCATAAAACCTGTACCTACCTGATAACCGATGTCTTTCAGGTTCCAGAGACATTCTTTCCGATTTTCCAGTGACATCTCCGCCGGATGCAGTTTGCGGTAGTGTTCCGGATCAGCACTCTCATGACGGAGCAGGTAACGGTTGGCGCCTGCATCATACAGACGTTTATAGGATTCATAACTGCGCTCGCCCAAAGATAAGGTGATCGCGCAGTCCTGGTATTTTTCACGTATTTCAGATACGATTCCAACCATCCGGTCATCATTGTAATAAGGGTCTTCGCCCCCCTGCAGCACAAAAGTCCGAAAGCCAAGCGCATATCCGGTCTCACAGCATGATAATATCTGTTCTTTTGTAAGGCGGTATCGTTCCGCTTTCTGATTACTTCTGCGGATTCCACAGTAATAGCAGTCATTTTTACAATAACTGCTGATCTCAATCAATCCTCTTTTGTATATCCGATTCCCGAATACTTCCCGCGCCACTTTTCGCGCAGTCTGAAAAAGCAGGTCATCCATCATGGCACGTCTTCTCCTTTTATCCTTACTGAATAGTTTACCACTTTTCGTCGTAATCTACCAGTTCTATTTTCGATTCTGCCTCATGAAAGTAACATGCCTCTGGATATTTGCAAAACAGCTGTTTTCCGCCCACATCACCGGTCAGTTTCAGGAGCTCGTCCCTGTATTTTACATGGAAAATGCAGGGATTTCCCCGATGCCCCTCCGCACGCACGCATCCCATGGAAAAATCCTGCTGCAAAAAGCATGAAAAAAATCTTTCTACCGTATCCGGGTTCATATGGGGCTGATCTGCCACAAAAAAGCAATAGTAATCCTCAGGATCTGTATTGCCCACACATGCTATACCAAGTTTCAGGGACGACGTGATTCCTTCGCAGGCATGGTCATTCCACTTTACGGGTATGCCTCTTTTACTGGCATAAGACCGGATTTCTTCATATTGGGTCACAACACACAAAGACAGATCGTCATGTTTTCTATGCAAATCCACTAATTTGTCAAACGTATGGCGGTACAAGGGCTTTCCGTCAAATTCAGTCAACAGCTTATTCCCACCAAAACGGCGGCTCTCACCCGCCGCCAGCATAATCATATGAATCATTCCCATAAACTCCTGATCAGATTTCAATTTCTGCGTACGTGCAAGCACAGAAATTCTATTTTACTGATTTTAGACGCCTATTCCTGTCTTCCAGCAGAACGCAGATTAATTGCCTATACCAATTCCAGAACTGACAAGGATTCAATGTCATATTTCCAGTCATTTTCTTCCCCGGTAAAACACAGTTCCACCGGCACCCGGGTTCCCATATCAGCAAACTTTTTCAAATATGTTCTTTCCACAGCCAGCCGCATATCCTCACGTGTCAAATAATCTCCCGGTTTTTTATGAATGACCCGGCAGATTTCCTCCCAGTTATAGCAGCATTCCATAACAGGTTTCCGGGTTGCAGCCAGTCCAGCCATAATCACAATCTTCGTTGTGGCCGGATGAATCACCGGTTCCCATGGTTTCGGCACTTTAAAAGGCAGCCTTCTGGAGCCGTCCGCTTCAATCAAAACCACATCCGCAAGCATAATTGCCTCATTCAAAACCGCATCCTCTAATCCCGCCATTTTTTCGATTCCTTTATGGAGAACAGGATGACCGGCCAAAGACCACCCCTGCCCATCTATATGCCTGCGTATATCACTCAGTGTACGGTCACAGCCCATTTCCGGTAATGCCATGTGAGTGGTTGTAGTGATCAGAACTTTCTTTCCCTGATTCAGAAACTCTCTGGCGGTATTTCGAATATAAGTAGTTTTTCCTCCGGCACCTGTCACAGATATGACCGGACGTTCTTCCAAAGAATTCTCTTCTGCTGCATTCAACAGTTTTTTATTCATTAAAATGCCAAAACCTCATTTTGCTTTAAAGTTGTTTTCACTGGTCAAAAACAAATTTTTCATTCAATTACTTTTTTCTGAATGAATTTTTCTTAACCAGAATATAAATTCTTATCCTTCACGGCAAATGGCCCGCACCGCGGAAACAGCCGTCTCAATCTCTTCCATCCTATTGAAGCAGGAAAAACTGAACCTTACCGCTCCCTGTTCCACCGTTCCGAAAAATTCATGCATAAGCGGGGCACAGTGCCCGCCGGCTCTCGTTGCGATGTTATATCCCTCCATCAGTTCATCGGAAAAAACTGCCGAGTCATAATCTGCAAAATTCAGCGCCACGATCGGCGCACGCTCCCAGGTTGAAAAATCCCCGTAAAACTTTATTCCCGGTATTGTTTTCACACCTTCATAAAAAGTTCTGGCCAATGCCTGCTCTTTTTTCCGGATCCCATCCAGCCCCTTTTCCTGGATATATTCCAATCCTGCATGAAGTCCGGCCAGTCCGTGAGCGTTCAAAGTGCCCGCTTCCAGGCGTACCGGCATTTCTTTTGGATGGTCTTTTTCAAACGTACGGATTCCACTTCCGCCAACACACAGCGGTCTGATATCAATTCCTTTCTTCACGCAGAGGCCACCCGTTCCCTGTGGGCCCATCAGACTTTTATGACCGGTAAAACACACCACGTCAATATGGTCTTCTTCCATATCAATTGGAAATACACCGGCACTTTGTGATGCATCCAGCACAAAAATCAGCCCATGATTCCGGGCAATTGTTCCAACTCTGTGAACATCCACCAGATTTCCCGTGAGGTTGGACGCATGTGTACACACGATTCCCTTTGTATTTTTCCGGACTGCCTGTTCCATGGCGGCGTAATCCGGATATCCCTGTTCATCGCAGGGAATCACAGTCAATTCAAGTCCCGCCTGCTGAAGGTGATACAGCGGACGAAGTACGCTGTTATGCTCCAGCACAGTGGTAATCACATGTTCTCCCGGTGCAAAAAGCCCCAGTATTGCCATATTTAATGCTTCTGTTGAATTTTTCGTAAATGCCACCCGTTCCGGCTGCGGATAATGAAACAGGCCTGCGATTTTTTCACGGGTACCGTATATCATTCGCGCCGCATCCAGAGCTGTCTCACTTGTGCCTCTTCCGCTGTTTCCAAGCGTCCGCATAGCCTGCAGCACAGCCTGTTCCACTGATTCCGGCCGATGCAGACTGGTTGCCGCAGCGTCAAGATATATGAGTTTTTT
The DNA here is from genome assembly GCA_036310185.1 of Lachnospiraceae bacterium. Lineage (GTDB taxonomy): Bacteria > Bacillota > Clostridia > Lachnospirales > Lachnospiraceae > JALENY01. The sequence goes on from JAXJSH010000017.1 coordinate 10,216, forward strand.
CATAAGCCACCACCAGTTCCAGAACGCTGCCCGCAATACAGCGGGCTTTGTCTGATATGGTAAAACAATTTTTCTTTTCCGATAATCTAGGATCGATGTCTGCCATCTTGAGTCCTTTGAAAACGGTAAAACCATCACGCAGAATTCCGCGCAGCACACCGTCGATAGAAGCCAGAACCGGCGTTTCATATCCGTTTTTTTCTATAACACCAAGAATGTCTCCGGCTTTTACCTGATCTGAGATATGTGCTTTTTTCCTAAAAATGCCATCCGCCGGGGCATGAATCACCCGCTCTGCACCAACTCCGGCGATGATTCCCGGAACTCCCGTATTTGGCATAGCAGAACCTTTTTCTATGATGCGGGCCAGGTTGTGACCACGCATGGTTTCAATGACATAGTCCACATCTTCGCCTGCGGTAAAACCGGGACCAAATCCAATAACCAGATCAGCCATTTCTTTTCGTGTTCCCATATTTCTTTTTGCCAGAATCCCATCGATCAAAATGTCCGGTTTCAGGACAGAAAGACTTTCCGCCTTTTCGTCCACAAGAAGAACCGGTTCCCGATTTCCTGCATTTTGTGCATTCAGTTTTTCTGTTGCTTCCTCCAAGCTGTGAACCAGTGTGCAGCACATGTCTTCCACCTGCATGTTTCCTTCATACACAGCCTCACAAAATGCCACTTTTCTTCGGATGGCAGTCGGCCTTGCTGTTTCCAGAATCAGAACCGGATATCCGCTTTTGCATAAACGGTATATGGTTCCGGTTGCAATATCTCCGCCGCCGCGTACTACGATTGGTTTTATCATGGCCGGATAACCTTTCCGGCCTGTGCCATTGTCTCTACGATTACATACATATTGGTAACGGAACCCACAGCCAGTTTTTCCGTCAGGCCATAATGATTCAAACAGGTTCCGCAGGTATAGATGGTCACGCCCTGCTCTTCCATGGCGCGCAGATCTTCAATGCTGTCTGAACCTTCACATGTAAGGAAGGCACCGCTGTTGTAGAAAATAACTGCACCCGGCAACTCATCCAGCTGGGACAGTGCATAAATAAAGCCTTTCATCAGGATTTTTCCAAGCACTTCATCGCCTTCCCCCATCTGATTGGAACTGATTACTGCTATGGTGGTCTGATCTGCGGGAAGACAGGCTGGACAATCGGAAGTTCCAGTCGATGCAGAATCTGAGCCGGAAATCTCAGCAGCGTTTTCACCAACTGTATTCTGCGTTCTCTTTTCATCGGAAGCGTCATTTTTATGTTCGCCCGATATTGGTGCGCCTTGCATTTTTCCATCTGTTTTTTCAGAATCAGTCAAAACGTTCATTACAACTTCATAGTGATTGTTGTTCAGTTTGCTGCTTGTTACGGTATAATTTTTCTGATTGGCCATTTTTATCAGATTCTGGACCGCAATTTCATTGTCAACTGCTACTGTGACTACCCCTGTTCCCATTTCGGAAATTGCTTTTTTTGCCATTACAATCGGGATTGGGCACTGTTTTCCTCTTGCATCCACATATACACTCATAATCATTCTCCTTTACTTCAAATCCTGCAGCGATTCAGGAAGTATCCTTCCTTTAACATTTAAATCTCTATTTTGCCGCCCGGCAACACAAATAACTGTCAAAAGATGCCAGATTCCGACAGCCTATTGACATGTGCCATTTTGCGGCTTTCCGCTGTTTTTTTCACACTGCATCTTCTGTATGTGCCTGCGCCATAATCTGGCATGTTTTACTGTGCACACAGGAGCCATAACTGCAATCCGCATACTCCAGCACCAGTTTGTCACCTTCTTTATTGTATTCACAGGTCACCATCCTGGAATTGTCAATTGCCCGGCAATAGCCCTGATAGATTTCCTCTATTATCTCAGCCATGTACATACACCTTCTTATCTGTTCTTTTTTTGATGGTTCCCACCAGACCGCAGGACAGTCCCAGCTGCCGAATCTCTTCCAACGCTTTTTTTCCGACCTCCGGACCCATGGATACCAGCAGACCGCCCGATGTCTGAGGATCAAACAAAATCTCTTCCATAGGAAAAGAAACGTTGTGAAAAACAACCTGTTCTCCCACATGGTTGCGGTTGCGCTGGCCTGCTGCCGTAATGTAAAATTCTTCCGCATAGTCATAGGCTTCCGGAATATACGGAACCTGCTTTAAGTCGATATCCGCAGCATATTGTTCTCCCAGCATTTCACACAGATGCGCCAGAAATCCGAATCCGGTCACATCCGTGCATCCATGTGCATCGTATTTTTGTACAATTTCTGCGGCATATTTATTCAGTGTGGTCATGGATTTTATGGCCTGATCATAAGCAGCTTCACCTGCCTCTCCGATTCGGTTGGCCGTACATACAATACCAACGCCAAGGGGTTTTGTCAGTATGAGCACGTCCCCTTCCCGACACCCGTTGTTGGCCAGTATTCGATCCGGATGAATGGTTCCCATAACCGAAAGACCATATTTCACCTCCTGATCCGCAATGGAATGACCACCCGCAAGCGTACCGCCTGCCTCTTCCACTTTTTCATTGCCGCCCTGCAGTATTTTCCCAAGAATATTCAGATCCATCTGTTCCGGAAAACATACAATATTCAGCGCTGTCTTCACCTCTCCGCCCATGGCATATATGTCGCTCAGCGCATTTGCCGCCGCAATCTGGCCAAAAATATAGGGATCTTCCACCATCGGCGGAAAAAAATCCAGCGTCTGAACCACCGCTAGATCCTCTGTCAGGCGATATACCGCCGCATCATCGGAATGATCAAATCCAATGAGCAGGTTGGGGTTTTCTTTCTTCTCAATTTTGCCAAGTACACGATTAAGGGCGGCGGGCCCCAGTTTTGCTGTGCACCCGCCGCCTCTGCAGAATTCCATTTCTTTCATATCTGACCATCTCTTTCCTGTCTTTATAACGTCAATTGCGGTGCGCCCCGTTTGATAAAAATACCTGTTTTTTCTTCTAATATTTTATCATTCTGTACAACCAGTTGTCCACGCAAAAAGACCGAATCGATACAGCCTTTTACACGCATGCCTTCAAAGGGCACGTAATCCGTATTCTGCTCCTGACCGACTGCCGTTATGACTTTCTCTTTTTGCGGATCGATCACCACAATATCCGCATCACTGCCCGGGGCAATACAGCCCTTTTTCGGATACAGCCCGTACAGCCTTGCCGGATTTTCCGATAATACTTTGCATGCCTGTTGGGCGGTCAGTTTTCCTTTTCCAACACCCTCCGAATAAATCAGCTCCACCCTCGTCTCCAGCCCCGGCATACCGTTCGGAATTTTTGTAAAATCTTCACGCCCCATGGCCTTTTGTTCCAAGGTAAAACTGCAGTGATCCGTTGCAATGGTCTGGATCTCGCCCGATGCCAGCGCATCCCACAGAACCTGCTGGTTTTCTTTTGCACGAATGGGAGGCGAACACACATACTTTGCGCTGTGGAATCCGGCCAGATTATATACACTTTCATCCAACAGCAGATACTGGGGGCAAGTCTCGGCCAGAACGGTCTGCCCATTCATTCTTGCCGCCTGAATTTCTTTCAGTGCCTTTTCATTTGTCAAATGAACTACCATAACCGGTGCGTTCGCTTCACCGGCAATGGTCATCAATCTATGAACCGCTTCCGCTTCCAGCGCGTCTGGCCTGGCTTTGGGATGGGATGAGGGACCAAACTGCCCTGCCGCTTTTAATTCACGAATATGGGCATCAATTACCGATGCATTTTCACAGTGCACTCCCGCAAAACTGCCCACTTCATTCAGACGTCTGATCACTTCATAAATCTCCCCATCCGAAAGAATCATGGCCGGATAGGTCATATACAGTTTAAATGTGGTCACACCGGCATCCATCATATCTTTGATTTCGTTCGATATGTTTTCATTCCATTCGGATATGGCCATATGAAAAGCGTAATCACAGGAACATTTTCCGGCCGCTTTTTTATGCCAGTTTTCCAGTGCTTCTTTTAATGTTTCGCCATGATTTTGGGTGGCAAAATCAATTACCAGAGTTGTGCCGCCCCTGATGGCAGCACGGGTTCCCGTGTAAAAATCGTCCGCGGTAACCGTATTGGATACTTCCAGATCCAGATGTGTATGGGCGTCGATGCAGCCGGGGAATAATACTTTTCCGGTCACGTCCATGCTCCGGGCATCTTCACAGGAAAGATTCGGCGCTACGGCTGCGATTTTTTCACCTTCAATTAAGACATCTGCAATACAGGTCCCCTCCCCGGACACCACCATGCCGTTCCGTAATACGATTTTCATATCTTCACATCACCTCACCCAATTCCAATTTTTTAACAAAACGTTCGCTTACGCAAATTTATCTTATCGTTATAACTTACGGTCTATAATAAGTACCATCCAGCGGAAGTTTCGTCCGCTCTTTTCCGTCCAGACGATAATAGGCATGGGCGATCGCCGGAGCTGTCGGTACTGAGGAAATTTCACCGACCCCCTTCGCCCCAAAGCCTTCTTCGGGCACTTCCGGTGATGTGATCAGTTTTGCCTCCACTTCCGGTGCTTTCGGTGCACGAATCAGGCCAAGATGGGCATAATCCAGCGTCGGTCTTGCATTTACCATGGGGAAATCTTCCGTCAGCGCATATCCCATCCCCATGATTACACCGCCCTCAATCTGACCTTTTGCAGACTGTACATTAATAACAGTGCCAACATCATGGGCGGCCACAATCTTTTTCACCTGTCCCTTTTTGTCCAGAATCGCAGCCTGAGTCGCATACCCGTAGGCAATGTGGCTTACCGGATTCGGTTTATCCGATCCCATCGGATCTGTCACGCCAAGATACTCTGCTTTATATAATTTTCCATCCAGTTCTTCCAGCGTCAGACCTTTATCCAGATCCGCTTTTACCTGAATGGCACATCTTCGCGTGACTTCCCCTGTAAAAAGTGTCTGTCTGGAAGCTGTGGTCGTGCCGGAATCCGGTGTTGTATCTGTATTTGGCCGGTCGTGAATGATGCAGTCCGCCGGAATTCCGGTCACTTCGCCTGTCACCTGTACACATACCGTTGCCATGCCCTGACCGATGCAGGCAGCAGATGTACGGATATGCAGCCTGCCGTCTTTGATATACATATTGCATCTTCCTGTATCCGGAAGACCTACACCGACACCGCTGTTTTTCATGGCACAGGCAATTCCTGCATAGGGCTCCGACTCATAAATATCTTTTATGGCTTCCAATGTCTGCTTCAGCGCACAGTCACAGGTCACGATCTGGCCGTTGGGCAGCACGTCACCCGGTTCCACTGCATTTTTATAACGAATCTCCCAGGGCGAGATTCCAACCATCTCAGCCAGCAAATCAATGTTAAATTCTGTTGGAAAACAGCTCTGAGTCACACCAAAACCACGATAGGCCCCCGCCGGAATGTTGTTTGTGTACACTGCGTAGCCGTCTATGGCAACATTTTGATATTTATAAGGTCCCGCTGCATGGGTGCAGGCTCTCTGGAGAACCGGGCCGCCAAGCGATGCATAGGCTCCGGTGTCAGAATAAAGAACCGCCTTCATACCGGTCAGAATGCCATTTTCGTCACATGCGGTGGTAAAATCCATCTCCATGGCATGACGTTTTACATGATATTTTATGCTCTCTTCTCTGGAAAAACGTACTTTTACCGGTTTTTTCAGCAGCCATGCACAAAGTGCCGCATGATGCTGTACCGACATATCTTCTTTTCCGCCAAAACCGCCGCCCACCAGACAGGATTCCACGTGCACCTTTTCCGCGGGCAGATTCAGCATTCTGGAAATTTCATGCTGTTCGTCATAGATGGACTGACTTCCGGTATACAGTTTCAGCCCTCCATCCTCCGTCGGCACAGCAACCGCGCATTCCGGCTCCATAAACGCATGATCGGTAAACGGAACGCTGTAATGTCTCGTCACAACATATTTGGAACTGGCGATTGCCTCATCAGCGTTACCCCGGTACAGCTTCTGATGGGTCAAAAGGTTACCGTTTTTATGAAGTTTTGGCGCATCTTCTGCCAAACCCTCCTGGGGCGAACAGATCGGTTTTCGTTCTTCATATTCTACTTTGATCAGATTCAGAATCTCATCCAGTTTTTCTTTTTTATCAGAAACAGCCAGCGCGATTGCATCTCCGATGTAACGTGTCTCGTGTCCTTCCGGAATCATCACATCCCAGTCCGGAATTATATGACCGCAATAATTTACCGGCACATCCGCCGCTGTATACACGGCAAGGCAATTTGGATGTGCCCTGGCTTTTTCCATATGTATTTTTTCAATATACGCCCGCGGTGACGGTGCACGAAGTGCTTTTGCATACACCATGCCCGGCAGCAGAATATCGTCCGCATAGATACCGGTTCCGCGCACTTTTTCTTCCACATCCACACGCCGGAATTCACGGGTGATTTTAGCCTTCTGAATTTCTGTCGGTATCTGTTTTTTCTCCCGAAAATATTCCGCTGCCATCAAAATCGCATTTTCAATGCGCACATAACCGGTACAGCGACAGATATTTCCGATCAGTGCCTGTTTGACCTGCTCACGCGTTGGATCTTGGTTCACGTCAAGAAGTGATTTGGCGGCAATCACCATACCCGGAATGCAAAATCCGCACTGTACTGCTCCCGCTTCACCGAAACAGTATGTGTAGACTTTCATTTCCGCTTCCGGGATTCCCTCTGCGGTTGTGATATGCTTCCCCTGGAGTTTTTCCAGACTGAAAACACAGGCCTTTGCTTTTTTTCCATCCACAAGAACCGTACAGGTGCCGCAGGCACCCACACTGCATCCTTCTTTTACCGAGGTCAACCTTAATATATCCCGAAGATAATCCAGAAGCCGCATGTTTTCGTTACAGCTGCATTCCTGACCGTTTACCATAAAGTTATATCTTCCGGATATCCTTTTTCTTTCTTCCATAGTATAGACATCGGAACTGTCTTTTCCCCTCAGGCCGTTTACATCCGGACAGGCTTCCTTCCGATCGCTCCTGTCTGAATGCCTTTTACCGGAGCTGTTCTCATTTGAAAAGATTTCCCCAATGCAGTTATCTGCGGTCATCATAATCACTCACTCCTCGCACGATAAGTTTACAGTCGTAAACGATCTGGCTGTTATCTGATTCTTTTCATATGGAAAAATTCACACAACCTTATGGGATAAGCATAAATGCATAATCATCCACCACTGCATCCATGATACTTCTAAGTCCCGGAAATACTTTATCACCATCCATCTCCTTTCCAAGAAAACGGACTTTATACTTTTTCGCTGCTGCATCCAGAACCACAAAACCATCATTTTTGCTGTCTCTCATATCCGCTTCGTTTGCAAAAAGGGTAAATTTGCTCTTATACGGAGCCGTGGAATAGGGGCAGAAACTATTGCAGTTGCCGCATTCGTTGCACATATAATCCACATGAATGATCTGAGCCATATCAAATCCCGGCACTTTCACAGAAATGTTTGCACGGTTCGGACAGACATCCACACAGTTCTCGCATACGGTCGAACAGCTCAGGCAGCGTTTCCCTTCGCAGCCCGCATCCGCCGGTTCGGACAAAATACCCTTTTTTCCATAAATTTTTTCTTTCTCAGCTGCAGCCGCCACGTCCGACGATACCGAAGCACCGATAATGGCTTCTGCCGCCTGTTTTGCCTGGGCCATCGCTTTCACCACGATGGACGGTCCATACAGTCCATCACCAATGATATATACACCAGCCACAGAAGATTCCAGCTTTCCGGATACTTCCGGTCTGCCTTTTTCATCCACGCGGATTCCGTTTGCTTCGTAAAAATCACCCGGAACTTTTTCGCCAACTGCCGCAATGACGGTATCCGCAGGAATCTCCACATACTCATCCACCGCCGCAGCACCGGCACGGCCGGCTGCATCTTTTTCACCTAAAACCATTTTCTGACAGACAAGTTTTCCATCTTTCCATTTCACCGGAGCAAGAAGCTCTGCAAATTCCACGCCGTCCTGCAACGCGAGCAGCAATTCCTCTTCCTCTGCAGGCATATATCGCCTGGTTCTTCTATATACCAGGGAGACTTTCTTCACACCTGCGCTGCGCTTTGCTGCACGAGCGGTATCCATGGCAGTATTTCCGCCGCCGATTACAACTACATTTTGGCCCAGGTCAACATTTCCTTTTTTCTTATTGAATGTTTCCAGAAAATCAAGTGCATTTACCACTTCGCAGCCTTCCACGTTCAGGCTGCCTCTTTTATAAGCACCAACTGCCAGTATGACAGCATCATAACCTTCTGTTTTCAGATTTTCAACCGATGTGATTTCCCTATTGAATCTGAAATTCACACCCAGTTTTTCCAGAAATGCGGCATCTTTGGCGATGGTTTCACTGTCAATACGAAAATCCGGAATGACAAAATTTACAATTCCGCCCAGAGCTTCCCGCTTTTCATAAACGGTCACTGACACACCGGCCCTTGCCAGATAACAGGCCGCCGCCATTCCAGCCGGGCCGCCGCCCACAACAGCGACCTTCTTTCCACTGCATTCTGCCGGTTTGATCCCATCCAGTATTTTATCAAAGGTTTTATTGGCGATCGCCAGTTTTGTGTCCCGAATGCGAACCGGGGATTCATAGAAGTTTCTGGTACATCTGCTCATACATGGATGGGCACAAATGGTGCCGGTTATAAATGGAAGGGCGTTTTTATCCAGGATTACGCGCATGCCCTCTTCCGGTTTTCCTTCTTCCCACAGTTTCATATATGTTGATACATCCTGGTGAATGGGGCAGCCTTCTTCACAAGGTGCCGTAAAACAGTTCATCAAAGGAACCGGCTGACTGGATTTTCTGGACGGGGGTATCTTTGCCGCTTTTACGTGATGGGCATCTGTAACTGCAGAAAGTGCCAGTTCGTTCAGTTTTTCCACATAAATGCCGGTAAATTCTTTTCCTGCCAGCGGTTCCAGTTTTTTTGCCATCTGCTCCAGCCTCTGATAGCCCCCTGGTTTTAAAATGGTGGTCGCTGCCGTTACCGGCCACACACCGCATTCCACAATACGATCAATATTAAAAGCATCCGCACCGCCGGAATATGCGATCCGGAGTTTTCCATCAAATTCCCGGGACAACTTTGCCGCCAGTGAAATTGACAGCGGATACAGTGCTTTTCCCGACATATACATCTCTTCACTTGGGAGTTCTCCCTCTTTTACGTCTACCGGGAAAGTATTCGTTATTTTCACACCAAACTGAAGGCCCAGTCCATCTGCTTTTTCCATCAAACGTGTCAGCATGGGCACTGCATCCGCGTACGAAAGGTCATCTTCAAAATGGAATCGCCCGAATACCAGATAGTCATACCCCATCTGATCCATAGTCTCTCTTGCAAATTCATATCCAAGAAGAGTCGGATTGCATTTGATAAATGTATGAAAGCCTTTTTCTTCTAACAGATAATCGGCAATGCTCTCAATTTCCCGGGGCGGACAGCCATGAAGGGTTGAAATCGTTACCGAATTGCATATTGCGGAAGGAATCCCATCCAGATCTTCTTTTGTAAAATTTTTAAAGTCATCCATATGTTCTTCCAGATAGGATTTGCATGTTTTCCATGTTTCCGTATCTTTTGCATCTTTCATACTGTCGATAAACAGATCGATCTTGGGAGACTTAATGCCTGCAAGGTCATAACCAACACTGATGTTGAACTGGAATCCATCCTGTGCACCCAGTCCATACTCTTTTGCCATCACATGAAGGATAAACCATGCCTTGATATATTCATCCTGTGCTTCCGGAACATAAAGTTCCGTAGACCACTCGCAGTTGTACCCTTCGTCATCTGCCTTGATACAGGGTTTGTTCACACAGGCCGCCAACTCTGCACCGTCCATAATCTGTACCGTTTTCAGTTCAAAAAACCTTGCTCCCGCATAATAGGAAGCAATTATATTCTGTGCCAGCTGGCTGTTTGGACCGGCAGCCGGACCAATGGGAGTTTCAAGGCTTCTGTCAAAAATTTTCCAGTCTTTCTCCCTATCTGCTCTGTATGGGCGGCGCACCCCGAAAACGGTACCTTTTGTATCATGCTCCCGAATCACCCAGTTCATCAGCTGTGCAAAAGACATGCATGTCATTTTATCACTCATAAGCCTTCCCTCCTTTTCTATCCGTTAATGCTTTTCCATAATTTTGCCGATTCTTCTCTGGTCTTCGCCATTACTTCTTCCACATCAGCAACCAGAACTTCCCGGTCTTTCATCAGAACTTTGCCGTTTGCCACAGTGGTCACCACATCATGTCCCTGCATACCGAACAGGATATGGCCGTTCAGATTCTCCGGCCCCATATGAGTCGGCGGAATATAGTCCACAACGATCACATCCGCTGCCGCGCCTTCTTTGATCATACCCAGCGGTGTCTTGAAATAGCGGTTTGCTATCTTTGCATTGTTCTCGAACAGCATCGCGGGCACTTCGCCCCAGGCTGCATTCGGATCACAGAGATGATGCTTATGCAGAATATTGGCAGCCTTATATGACTCAAGCATATCGTGCGTATACCCATCGGTTCCCAGACCGGTGAGAATACCCCGGTGCACCAGTTCCATAGTGGGGGGACATCCGCAGGCATTGCCCATATTGGATTCCGGATTATGAACAACCATCGTATTTGTATCTTTGATCAGATCCATCTCATGGGGATTGATATAGATACAGTGTCCAAGCAGTGTTTTTTCCCCCAGTATGCCGCAGTCATATAAACGGTCAACGATGCGTTTTCCGTAGGTTTTCAGACAGTGATGCAGGTCTTCAATGCCTTCCGCCACATGAATATGATAGCCCACTTCATCCGGCTTATTGGCAGCCGCCAGTTCCATGGTCGCATCCGAAATCGTAAACTGGGCATGCATTCCCATCATGCCCGCGATCATGTCACTGTCATCCTTCCGTGCATACCGGATAAAACTGGCGTTTTCCATAACGCCTTCCTTTGCCTTCTCCATTCCATCACGGTCAGAAACTTCGTAACAGAGACAGGCACGAACCCCCAGCTCTTTCGCCGCATCGGCAATGGTAAAGAGGCTGTCTGTGATCTGTCCAAAACTTGCATGATGGTCAAAAACCGTAGTCACACCGTTTCGAATACAGGAAATCAGAGTCTCCATGGCACTGTATTTTGTCTGCTCCAGTGTCAGGTGACGGTCAATGGTCCACCACTGTCCATCCAGAATATCCAGGAATCCTTTCGGGTTGTAGCCATTGATGGAAAAACCCCTGGCCATGGCACTGTAAATGTGTTCATGGGTATTAATAAAGGCGGGCATAATGATGCCGCCTTTTGCATCAATATACTCCGCCTCTGAATATTTTTCCCGCATGTACTTAAGTGTTCCAAGTTCTCTGATTTTTGTGCCATCCATAACAACCGCGCCATCCCTTATGCAGGGATTTTCCGGATCTCTGGTAAATAAGGTTCCGTTTCCGATTAACAGCATAAGCGTTACCTCCTTTTATTTTAACTGATGTATGAATATTCCACTCCTCAGTTTAGGCTCAAACCAGGTAGACTTCGGGGGCATAATATTGCCGCTGTCCGCAATCTCCATCAAATCATCGATACTGGTCGGATACATGGCAAAAGCCACGCTGCAGCCCTGGTCCACAAGGCGCACCAGCTCCTCAAGACCCCGGATACCGCCGATAAAAGCAATGCGATCGTCCGTTCTGGGATCTTCGATCCCGAAAACAGGGGTCAGCACCTGCTTTTGCAAAATGGAAACATCCAGACGGTCAACCGGATTTTCCGGATCAAAAATGCCTTCTTTTGCTTCCACAAGATACCACTGTTTCTGCATGTACATGCCAAAGGTATGTTTCTTTTGCGGTTTGCACATGCCCTCTTCCCATTTGCTGATCACAAAATTCTCTGACAGTTTTTCCAGCAGTGTCTCCGGTGTATATCCGTTCCACTCTTTTAATACACGGTTGTAATCCCAAATAGAAAGTTCCTCATCCGGAAACAGCACGGAAAGGAAAAAGTTGAATTCTTCTTCTCCTGTATAATCCGGATTTTCTTTCCGGCGCTTTTCACCTACACGGACAGCAGATGCTGCTCTGTGATGTCCGTCGGCAATATAAAAGGCCGGTACCTGTTCAAAAAGAGCCTGCAGTTTTTCATTTACTGCGTCATCGTCAATGAGCCATACCGTATGACGGATCCCGTCCTCAGATGTAAAATCATACAGCATATCATGCGTATCCACCCATTCTCCTGTCACATCGGTAATCCCGGATTCATGACGATAGGTAAGGAAAATCGGTCCCGTATTGGCATCACAGACATCTACGTGACGCACCCGGTCTTCTTCCTTATCCGCTCTGGTCAATTCATGCTTTTTGATGATGTTGTTCTTATAATCATCAATGGATGCGCAGCCGACAATACCGGTCTGGCTGCGTCCATCCATAATCTGACGATAAATATAGAAACAGGGTTTTTCCTCCTTTGTGTAGACACCATCCGCAATCATCTGGTTCAGATTGGATGCAGCTTTCTCGTACACGCAGTCATCGTAAAGATTCACAGAGGGATCCAGGTCAATCTCCGCTTTATCCACATGTAAAAAAGAATAGGGATTGCCCTTTGTCATCTCTCTTGCTTCCTCACTGTCCATTACATCATACGGAAGCGCTGCCACCTTTGCTGCCAGTTCCTTTACCGGGCGCACTGCCGGAAACGGCTTGAATGTTGCCATAAAACCCTCCTGTTTATGCGTTCTCTTCTGCAAATTTTTTCATGAAAGCAACCAGTTTCTCAACGCCTTCCTTCGGCATTGCATTGTAAATGGATGCTCTCATACCGCCTACGAGACGGTGACCTTTTAAGTTGGACATGCCGGCTGCAACGGATTCTTTCACGAATTTTGCATCCAGTTCTTCGCTCTTTGTGCGGAAAGTAACGTTCATCATGGAACGGCTGCCCTTGTCTGCTGCTGCAATATAGAAATCATTGCTGTCCAGATAGTCATACAGGATTGCAGCTTTTTCTTCGTTCATTTTCTTCATTACTTCCAGTCCGCCAAGGCTTTCGATCCATTCAAGAACCAGCTTGCATACATAGATCTGGAATGTTGGCGGTGTATTCAGCATGGAACCTTTGTCTGCCTGAGTTGTAAAATTCCATACATTCGGTGTGGTCGGAACTGCTTTTCCAAGCAGGTCTTCACGGATGATCACGATAGACAGACCGGCCGGAGCGATGTTTTTCTGAGCACCTGCATAGATGATGCCGAATTTGCTTACGTCTACCGGCTCAGATAAAATGCAGGATGACATGTCAGCTACCAGCGGCACATCTCCGGTTTCCGGAATGTACGGATATTTTGTTCCGAAAATGGTATTGTTGAAACAGATATGTACATAATCTGCATCCGGATTCAGTGTCAGTTCTTCCTGAGAAGGAATTCTTGCGAAGTTTTCGTCTTTTGTGGTTGCTGCAACACGTGCATCTTTCAGGTATTTGGAACCTTCTTTATAAGATCCGCCTGAGAAGTTACCGCTGATCACATAGTCAGCTGCTCCTTTTTCAGCAATATTCTGCGGGATAGCTGCGAACATACCCGTTGCTCCACCCTGCAGGAACAGTACTTTGTAGTTATCCGGGATATTCATGACACTTCTGAATTTTGCTTCTGCTGCCACGATGATATCATCGTATACTTTTGAGCGGTGGCTCATCTCCATTACGGACATACCGCTGCCCTGATAGTTCAGAAGATCCTCCTGGATTTTAAGAAGTACTTCATCCGCCAGCATGGACGGACCTGCGGAAAAGTTATAAATTCTACCTTCCATCATAATAATTTTTCTCCTCCTTGGTGATGTAATTATTGGAAATTAATTTTCTCAAAGGCCTCAAGTAAAAGGTTCATGTCCGGTGCAATCGCAATCGGTTCACCTGCTGCCCTGATGGCATTCGCCACATCCTTCAATCCGCTCCCTGTCACAAGGCTGACTGCCGTCGCTTCCTTTGGAATAAGACCAAGTTCCACGGCTTTTTTCACCCCGGCTGTGCCTGCGGCACCTGCCGGTTCGGCGAATACACCGCTGGTTCGGCCAAGAAGACGCATACTTTCATAGATTTCTTCATCTGACACGTTTACCGCGATACCTTTGGATTCGCGGATCGCATTCAGCGCTTTGTCCGGATTACGCGGAACACCGACTGCAATACTGTCTGCCATGGTGTTCTCCTCCATCGGTTCCCAGGCTCTGCCCTCCGTAATAGAACGGTTCAAAGGGCAGCACCCTTCGGCCTGCACACTGATCAGCTTTGGCAGCTTATCGATAAAGCCTGCCGCATACAGATCTTTAAATCCTTTCCAGACACCGCTGATGGTACATCCGTCACCGACGGATACCGCAACGTAATCGGTCATATTAAAATCCAGCTGTTCTGCAATCTCAAAAGAGACGGTTTTTTTGCCTTCCATCAGGTATGGATTGATGGCTGCATTACGATTATACCACCCCCAGCGGGAAATTGCATCAGCAGAAATGCGAAAAGTGTCCTCATATGTGCCTTTTATGCTGATTACGGTGGCTCCAAACATCATTAACTGGGCAACTTTGCCCTTCGGAGCCCGCTCCGGCACGAAAATAACGGACTTAAAACCGGCTGCAGCCGCATTTCCGGCAAGGGATGAAGCCGCATTTCCGGTGGAGGAACAGGCAATGGTATCCACACCCGCCTCTTCCGCCTTCACTACAGCCATAGCCGAGGCGCGGTCTTTGAGACTGCCGGTGGGATTGATGCCGTCATCTTTAATATAGAATTTTTTTATTCCAATCGTCTCAGCCAGACAGTCCGCTTCATAAAAAGGGGACCAGCCGACTCTTAATTTCGGCACCCTGCCGGTACCCTCAACCGGAAGAAATTCCCGATAACGCCACATGGAATACTCCGTGCGGGCTTTCAGCTGTTCCGGCGTAAGCTGAGACTTAATGTATTCATAATCATACTGAATATCAAGGATACCGCCGCATTTGGGACATGTGGTGATATTTGGTGCAGCTTCATATTCTGCACCACAGGCGATGCAGCGGGCTGTTTTTACATTTTTCATATTGACATTCCCCGATTCTGTGCAGATTTTCCCATTCTTCTTACATATTTTTCAAAAGTCCCGTACTCTCATTAAACGCATCGATCAATGCATCGATTTCCTCCGCCTGTCTGCGAACCGATCCCCAGGTACCTTCTTCGTCATACCACAGCGCATCCAGCTCTTCCGGCGTACGTCCCTGCTGTTCTACCCATGTATAATACTTCAGATTATGCACGCGTTTGCGGTCACGATAAGTAAGTTCCTGCATATAATCTGTCTTTACAGAAGCAATATGTTTTGTATAATCCACAGCGGCCATCATCGGTGTATACGCACCGTCCTGATCACACAGTTCCTGTATTCTGGAACCGTACATGACCGCAGAATCGGTCATAACAGTCGCAACCACATCATGTTCCGTCAGTTCATAATATTTTGCAAACTTGATCGCACAAAGCATATTTGCGATACCGGAAATGCCGAAATAATCCAGATTTTTCACAAATTCCGCATCTACGCCGCACTCTTTTACCAGGAACTCTCTTCCCAGCGGCTCATGAAAAAAGCGGATCAGTCTCTGGGAATCCTCGTCGTCAATATCGATCACCATATCCGTATTTTTCACATTATGAATCCACGGTACATGTTTATCACCGATGCCCTCGATCCTGTGTCCTCCAAAACCGTTATCCAGAAGCGTGGAGCACTGCAGTGCCTCGCCCACACCCAATCTGGAGCCCGGATATCTTTCCTTCAGGTAATCTCCGGATGCCAGAGTTCCTGCGGAACCGGACGTAAACACCGCGCCGGCAAAGCGGTCGCCCTCTTCTTTCATTTCTTCAAAAGCATCTGCAATGGCACTTCCCGTTACGTTGTAATGCCACAGATAGTTGCCCATCTCTTCGAACTGGTTAAAAATAAGTACATCTTCCCGCGTGGTGCGAAGCTCCCATGTCTTATCAAAAATCTCTTTTACATTGCTCTCACATCCCGGGGTGGCGATCACTTCACCAGCGATCTTACTCAGCCATTCAAAACGTTCCCGGCTCATTTCCGCCGGAAGGATGGCAATGGACTGTGCGCCCAGCAATTTTGAGTTAAAGGCGCCTCCGCGGCAATAGTTGCCTGTGGAGGGCCAGACCGCTTTATGATAAGAAACGTCAAACTGACCGGTGATCAGGCGGGGCGCCAGACATCCGAAGGATGCACCTACCTTGTGGCATCCGGTGGGAAACCATTTTCCGATCATACAGATGATTTTTGCCTTAACGCCGGTCAGCTCGGAGGGGAGCACGATATAATTGCTGTTTCCGTACAGACCTCCCCTTTCTTTTTGTTCATTTTTCCATGAAATACGAAACAGATTCAGAGGGTTCACATCCCACAGACCAACTTTTTTCAGACGTTCTCTGACTGCCTCCGGAATTTTGTCCGGATCTTTCATCTGAGCGATTGTGGGAATGATAATCTGCTGCTCTTTTGCTTTCTGAATGTTGCGTTCCAACGCTTCCTGATGCACCGTTAAATCAATCATAGATAGCCCTCCTTCTATTTTCGTATCGCAGGTAAATATATGATTCAAAAGCCATTTTATTGTGTTTTTCAACAAATTTGTCCTTCGATATCCTCATTCTATCATTGATATTACCAAAAAGCAACGTGTTCAAAAAAATATTTTTGCTGCCTGAATTTTTTTGTTTCCCATATTGCTTTCCCCTGAAAATCTTGCTATGATGAACGCAGCAAACAACATTTACCCCTATGAAAGGGAGGTGTTCATCATTTCTGAAACAAATTTAACCATCCTAAAACAGCTGGCACGTGGTCTGGCTGCCCAGTTCGGCAGGGACTGTGAAGTGGTGATTCATGATCTGAGCGCAGAAGAACCGGATCCGTCCATCATTCACATTGAAAACGGACATGTCAGCGGACGTTCTCTTGGCGGCGGACCCTCTGCCGTCGTTCTGGATACGATCAAAAACCGGAACAAAGATATCAAAGACCAGCTTGCTTATCTGACCCGCACAGAAAACGGTCGTATTCTGAAATCCAGCACCATATTTATAAAAGACGACAACAATATTCCCCGTTACCTGTTTGCCATTAACTACGATATTACCAACCTGATGGCATTTGAAAACACGATACAGTCCCTGATTTCCTGTACAGACAATGGCAGCCGCCCGGACAATGCACCGCAAAAAATTCCGCGGGATGTGAACCGGCTTCTGGATGAACTGATTCAGCAGTCCGTGGATCTGGTAGGCGTACCCGTTCCCCTCATGACCAAAGACGACAAGATCAAAGCCATCAACTTTTTAAATGAAGCAGGCGCTTTTCTTATTACCCGCTCCGGCGATAAAGTATCGAAATATTTTGGCATTTCAAAATATACTTTATATAGTTATGTTGATATTAACAAATAAATGAAAGGAGCCTGTATGAAACCCGGCAAGGAAGAGATGAAATTCACGCGCAGCGAAGTCGTCCGGACAAAAGATACTTTTCTTCCCCTCATGAGTGAAAAAAACGTTCATAAGGCACTCAGCTTTCACCGCAGTTTTCCCCAGTACAGCGTAACCCCGCTCTCCCAGCTGAAACAAATGGCTGCGTATCTGGGCATGAAAAATCTTTTTGTAAAAGACGAATCATACCGGTTCGGACTGAATGCATTTAAGGTACTTGGCGGTTCCTATGCAATGGCGCGCTACATAGCAAAAGAGACCGGACGGTCTCTATGGAATCCGCCATCACGGTCAGGAAGCTGCAAAATAATCTTTTATCATTATAAAAAGGAGAATCATTATGGACTTTAACAAGATCAAAGAAGCTGCACAGAGTTATGAAAAAGATATGACTGCATTTCTTCGGGCCATTGTAAAAGACCCGGGCGAAAGCTGCGATGAAAAGGCGCACGCTGAAACCATCGCCGCTGAAATGAGAAAAGTGGGATTCGATGAAGTTGTTATCGATCCCCAGGGCAATGTAATCGGTTACATGGGAACCGGTGACAGAATCATCGCCTACGATGCCCATATTGATAATGTCGGCATCGGAAACATTGCCAACTGGACGTTTGACCCCTACGAAGGCTATGAGACAGAAACCGAAATCGGGGGCCGCGGCACCTCCGATCAGCTGGGCGGTATGGTCTCTTCCGTATACGCTGCAAAGATTATGAAAGAGGAAAACCTGATCCCGGAAGGCTATAAGATCATGGTAGCCGGCACGGTCCAGGAAGAGGACTGCGACGGTCTCTGCTGGCAGTACATCATAAACGAAAACAAAATCAGACCGGAATTCGTGGTTTCCACGGAACCGACCGACGGCGGCATTTACCGCGGACAGCGCGGCCGTATGGAAATCCGTGTTGACGTAAAAGGCATCTCCTGCCACGGTTCCGCCCCGGAGCGCGGTGACAATGCCATCTACAAAATGGCAGACATCCTCCAGGACATCCGCGCACTGAATGAAAACGACGCAGAAGAAGAAACCGAAATCAAAGGGCTCGTAAAGATGCTGGATCCAAAATACAATCCGGACTGGGAAGAAGCCCGTTTTCTCGGACGTGGTACCGTGACCGTATCCCAGATTTTTTACACTTCGCCAAGCCGCTGTGCCGTAGCCGACTCCTGTGCTGTCTCCCTTGACCGCCGCATGACCTTCGGCGAAACATGGGAAAGCTGTCTGGAAGAAATCCGTGCCCTCCCAAGTGTACAGAAATATAAGGATGATGTTATTGTCTCCATGTACAATTATGACAGACCTTCTTATACCGGCTGTGTATATGAGATTGAATGCTATTTTCCGACCTGGGCAATTCCGAAAGAACACAAAGTAACAAAAGCTCTGGAAGAAGCCTACACCAGCCTCTATGGTGACAAACGAATCGGTGCGGAAGAAACCCTTGCCATGCGTCAGGCGCGGCCACTGACAGACAAATGGACCTTCTCAACCAACGGCGTATCCATCATGGGACGCAATGGCATTCCATGCATCGGTTTCGGTCCGGGTGCGGAAGCGCAGGCCCATGCGCCCAACGAAAAAACCTGGAAACAGGATCTGGTAACCTGTACCGCTGTTTACGCGGCTCTGCCAACCATGTATGCAAAACAGTAAACCACCCATGCAAATACACGAACCAGCTATTAAGACAAACACTGTTTTATGTGAATACATCTCAGATTCTGAAAGCCAAAGAATAAATATGTATGGCTGTCAAATCATCTATCAATCGGGAGGATTTTCTTATGAAAACATTGCAGGATTATATCGACAAACTGAATTCTCTGAATTTTAAGGATATGTACAACAACGACTTTTTCCTTACCTGGGAAAAAACCGACGATGAGATCGAAGCCGTTTTCACCCTGGCGGACGCCCTTCGCTATATGAGAGAAAACAACATCTCCACCAAAGTATTTGAAAGCGGCCTGGGCATCTCCATTTTCCGGGACAATTCCACGCGCACCCGTTTTTCTTTTGCTTCCGCCTGCAACATGCTTGGCCTGGAGGTGCAGGATCTTGACGAAGGAAAATCCCAGATTGCCCACGGTGAAACCGTTCGGGAAACGGCAAACATGATTTCCTTCATGGCTGATGTCATCGGAATCCGTGACGATATGTACATCGGAAAGGGAAACAAATACATGCATGATGTGGTCGATGCCGTAACCGAAGGGCACAGAGCGGGCATTCTGGAACAGAAACCCACTCTGGTCAACCTGCAGTGTGATATCGACCATCCCACACAGGCCATGGCCGACATGCTTCACATCATCCATACATTCGGCGGTGCGGAAAACCTGAAAGGAAAGAAAATCGCCATGACCTGGGCCTACTCCCCTTCCTACGGAAAACCGCTCTCCGTCCCTCAGGGTGTGATCGGTCTCATGACACGTTTCGGTATGGATGTTGTCCTGGCACACCCGGAAGGCTACGAAGTATTCGGGGAAGTAGAAGAAATCGCTGCAAAAAATGCTGAAAAATCCGGTGGAAGCTTTACCAAAACCAACAATATGGCGGAGGCATTCAGGGACGCAGATATCGTATATCCAAAGAGCTGGGCTCCCTTTGCCGCCATGGAAAAACGTACCGAACTGTACGGAAACGGCGATTTTGACGGAATCAATGCACTGGAAAAAGAACTTCTGGCACAAAATGCAGAACACAAAGACTGGACCTGCAGCGAAGAACTTATGGCAACTACCAAAAACGGCAAAGCGCTGTATCTGCACTGTCTGCCGGCAGATATCTCCGGCGTAAGCTGCAAAGAAGGCGAAGTAGATGCTTCCGTATTCGACCGGTATCGTGATCCGCTCTACAAAGAAGCAAGTTACAAGCCATACATCATCGCAGCCATGATTTTCCTTGCAAAATTCGCTGACCCGGCCCATATCCTGAAAAAACTGGAAGAAAAAGGAACCCCCAGAATTTTCGGATAAATCCGGTCATGAACAGATCAAAAATAACTTCTGATCAGGCAGAAACCTCCTTTGAAAGGAGCATTTCAATATGCATTTTAAACGAAAAAGAATCGTCATTGCCCTGGGCGGAAACGCCCTCGGCGATACCTTACCCGAACAGATGCAGGCAGTAAAAATAACTGCCCAGTCACTCTGCGACCTCATTGAAGATGGGCATCAGGTGGTTGTGGTGCACGGAAACGGCCCTCAGGTGGGCATGATCAACAACGCCATGACCGCCCTGAGCCGTGAAGACGAACGGCAGCCAAATACACCGCTGTCCGTCTGCGTGGCCATGAGTCAGGCATACATCGGCTACGATCTGCAGAATGCCCTTCGGGAAGAGCTTCGCAACCGGGGATTCGTCCGCACACCGGTGGTCACTGTCGTCACGCAGGTTCGGGTGGATGAACACGACCCGGCATTTGAAAACCCGAGCAAACCCATCGGTCGTTTTCTTTCAAAAGAAGAAGCGGAGATTCAGGCTCAAAAATACGGTCATATTATGAGAGAAGATGCAGGACGCGGTTACCGCCGCGTAGTTGCCTCCCCAAAACCTCTGGAAATCGTAGAACTGGATGCCATTCACAGTCTCGCAGATGCGGGCAAAATCGTGATTGCCTGCGGCGGAGGGGGAATCCCCGTTGTCCTGAAGGACAATCATCTAAAAGGTGCCAGTGCCGTTATTGACAAAGATTTCGCCAGCTGTCTGCTTGCAAAAGAACTGGATGCCGACATGCTGGTCATTCTCACAGCTGTTGAAAAAGTTGCCATTCATTTTGGCAAAGAAAATGAACAGTGGTTATCGGAACTGCCTCTGGATATGGCAAAAAAATACATGGAAGAAGGTCATTTTGCTCCCGGCTCCATGCTTCCGAAAGTACAGGCTGCCGTTGATTTTGTTTCATCCGGCCCGGGACGCACCGCGCTGATCACGGAACTTCGAAAAGCAAAAGAAGGCATTGCCGGAAAGACCGGCACGCATATTATTCAAAGACCTTCTGTATGAAAAGCCAAAGAAAAACAGCACCTGCAGCTGATCTGCCCCATCTGCGCCAGGGAGCTCCCATCAAATTCTGTCAGGTACTGTTTTTCTATTTTCTGTCAATCAATTCACTCAGATAATTTTCATAATCCGGATATGCATCATAAAAAGCCTCTGTGGCAGCTTTTGTCAGCAGGCGGCTCTCTTCCTCAAGTCCCATTCCCACAGGAACCCGATATGCAGCCGAATATATCTCATCCGCTATTTTTCCCACGAAACTTTCCTTTTTCATTTTCCCCAGACCAAGAAAAACGCTTCCATACGCCCGGTCTTCTGCACAAAGCTGAATATAGAGATTTACCATATGATAAAGTTCATCATACAGCACTTTTTCACCCAATTCGCCGTACTCATTCACCACATCCGGACCCATATTCTCCAGTTCCTTTTTCAGTTCCTTCTGAAGACTCCTGCGGACAAATCCTGATCCCATACGCTCTGCAGCATAATTAAACGTCATCCATGCTTTCAAATAGGTATCCTGAAGCCCCCTGTTTTTTGAATCCGCTTTTCCTTCCATTTTCCGGTAACGGATTTTCCAAAGTGCAGCACGGATTTTATCACCCTCCGGATCAAGCCCCCGCTCTGTGGACATTTCCAGAAGCCGTTTTCTTTCGTGGGCGTCTCTGGTTCTGTAATACGCATCCGGCCAATCTGCCAACAGACATTCATAATCCTTTTCTTTTCCCTTTGTCATGGGTCATTCTCCTTAAAACAGTTTTCTTCCGTTCACGTATTTTCCAACCACATTCCGGTCATCGGAAAAATAGATCAGACGCTCCAGCCTCTGTTTCGTATTCAGATCCAAAGTAGTGGGAATATTGGCATCATCCAGAATTACCGCATCAAATTCATAACCAGCCTCAAAGCTGCCCACGTTTCCAAAGAATGAACCTCCGCCCAGTGTTCCCAGATAAAATGCCTCTTCTGCCGTCAGTTGTTCCAGACTGCTGTCCACACAGCACGCTCTCAGTTTTGACACCTGAATCGCATCCACCATGGCCTTGAAAATGGATGTCTCGCTGCCTCCGGCCACATCACTTCCCAATCCCACATGCAGACCTTCCTTCAGATACCGGCGAACCGGCGCCATACCGGAGCTTACGTTCGTATTTGACTGGGGGCAATGCACCACATACACGCCTTTTTCTTTCATCCGCTGAATCTCTTCATCAGAAGAATAAACGCAGTGTGCCATCAGGGTTGGACAATTTTCACCGCCAAACAACCCGGCCTGGTCATAGGCATCACCGTAAAATCTGCTCTTGGGACACAATTCCTGCACCCATGCAATTTCTTTCCGGTTTTCAGATAAATGAGACTGCACCGGTATCCGATACACCTTCTGGATCTCACCCAGCATGTTCATCAGTTCATCGGTACAGCTCGGAACAAACCGGGGCGTAATCATCGGTTTTGTATGATCATATTTGCCCTTTGTTTCTTCGATCCAGCGTCTTGTATCCGCCGCCGAAGCAGCCGCATCCTCTTCTCTTAAATAGTCCGGACAGTTGCGGTCCATATTAATTTTTCCCACATAAGTATTCAGACCTGCGGCTTCCAGTTTATCCATGAGAAGCTCTGTGGCCGGAACATGCACTGTGGCAAAAATGCATGCCCTGGTATTTGGTCCCTTTAAAACATCCTGCACAAAAAGTTCGTACGCTCTGTCCGCATAATCCAGATCCGCAAACCTGGCTTCCTCCGGAAATGTATTCGTCTCCAGCCAGTCCAGAAGTTCCATATCCATGCCAAGTCCACGGTAGGTAAACTGGGGTGCATGAACATGAAGATCCACAAGGCCTGGAATGATCAGCTTATCCCCACAGTCTTCCAGCGGTAATTCCCTGTATTCTTCCGGCAGTCTTTCAAAGACACCTTTTGAAATGCCATCCACACAGACCAGGTATCCGCCGTCCACAATATTCAGTTCCTTTTGGTTCTTACTGTAACAGATGTTCCCTTTTATAACAAAAGACCTGTTCATTTTTTTCGCCTCCGGTTAATCATTGCCAGATTTATTCTGTTTCAGACTTTTCCTTTTAAAAAAACTTTTCAGCAGTTTCGCACATACATTTTAAGAATCTTAACCGAGCACTTCCTCTGCCTTACCCAGCGCTGCCTCGATTACCTTATCCATATCATAATATTTGTAGCCGCCAAGTCTTCCGCCGAAAATCACATTGGTCTCCTTGTCTGCCAGTTCTTTGTACTGTGCATACAGATCATTGTTGCGTTCGTTGTTGATCGGATAATAAGGCTCATCCCCTTTTTTCCATTCACTCGGATATTCTCTGGAAATAACCGTCGTCAGCTGTTTTCCAAAATCAAAATGTTTATGTTCAATGATTCTGGTATAAGGCACTTCACGCTCCGTATAGTTCACGACCGCATTGCCCTGGAAGTTTTCCATATCCAGTTTTTCCTCTTCAAAACGGACGGAACGATATTCCAGAACACCCAGTTTATAATCAAAGAATTCATCAATCATACCGGTAAACACGATTGTTTCTGCAATACCTTCATGCCCTTTGATAAACTCATAAAAATCGGTATTTAACAACACTTCTGTGTCACCCAGCATGTTTGCCACCATCTGTGTGTACCCGCCCTTTGGAATACCCTGATACGGATCGTTAAAGTAATTATTGTCAAACACAAAACGAAGAGGCAGTCTCTTAATAATGAAGGACGGAAGATCTTTGCAGTCTCTTCCCCACTGTTTTTCCGTGTAGCCTTTTACCAGTTTTTCATACACATCTGTGCCAACCAGGGATAAAGCCTGCTCTTCCAGATTTTTCGGTTCTGTAATATTCAGATCCGCAATCTGTTCCTGAATCCTGGCTTTTGCCTCTGCCGGAGTCTTAATTCCCCACATTTTACTGAATGTATTCATGTTAAACGGAAGATTGTACAGTTCATCTTTGTACACTGCCACCGGACTGTTGATATAATGATTGAATTCAGCAAACTGCTGCACGTATTCCCACACCTTTTTGTTTGATGTATGGAAAATATGAGCACCATACTTATGAACTGCAATACCATCCACATCCTCGGTATATATATTGCCCGCGATATGCGGTCTTTTGTCAATCACAAGACATGTTTTTCCTTTCTTTGCCGCCTCATGTGCAAACACTGCACCGTAAAGACCTGCGCCTACGATCAGATAATCATATGTTTTCATGTAAAACCTCCAAAATTTTTCTCAATATAGTAAAGCACAAAAATTTTTCGATATATTATATGATACCAGGGTCAAAAGGTCACATGTTTCATGCCTGCATGAAAAAATGTGACTTTGAGACCCGCAAAACA